>CAUQVG010000003.1:0-77401 GCA_963521685.1 uncultured Selenomonas sp. | reverse complement strand
CTTGTCCCGTGAACGGAAGAGTTTGCTGAATAGGTTCATGGAAACCTCCATTTCATATTTGTATTTTTTTGACCACTGCGATGTTTTAATCCCCATGCCTTGCGCAATATCCGAATTTGATTTATACTGAGCATATCAAGTGTGGGAAATCCCACTTTCATGAACGGAGGTAAATGATGCAAGCTGTAGTCAAAGGTCGCTATCAAGCTCATTTGGATGCAAAGAAGCGTCTGACATTGCGTGGTGCAAAATATGATTATTATGAAGTCCAGGAATATGATAACGGCATCATCCTGTTAGAGCCGCGCGAGTTGATACGTCCGGCAGAAATATCAAAGCGTACTCTGCAGATGATGGATGAATCGATTCGTAATCTGAATGCAGGAAAAGTTTCTGTACCAATTGACCTCTCCGGATTCTGAATATGGATTTTTCGATTCATAATGGACCTGAACAGAAAGATATTACCATCATCGGATTGGAGCCCCATCCAAAGGATAAGAAAAACGGAGCATATGACAAGATTACGCTATCAAAACTGGAACCGCTCGAATAAACACTAATTCACAGCAACAAAATTCCTCGCTCATCATAGACACATGCGGAGGTATCATTCCCACACCGAATCGCACGGTCAAGCGCCATGATAAGCGCGATCACGCCGTCGATCTTCTCGGTGGATTTCTCCTTGTCCGCGTTGATGTTTCCTGCAGGGTCGGTGCGAATGAATATATTGTCTGCCATCCAGCGCATGACGGGATGCCCGTCGTGCGCTATTTCTTTTCGAGCGTCAGCTTCATCAGCTCCTTGGTCGGCGGGCTCATATCCTTGACCTCCTAACAGTGAAGGCCATTCCTTCGCTGCCTTATGAAATTTTCGGTGTTTTATAATTGGGCAAACAGCTCTGGCGGATCATTCCCAGAGTGTATGATCATATCCATTAGACTGTACGAAGACATTTGAGAATTGTGGACGCGCGCCCCGCGGACTTCGATCGCCATCGGGGCTGCTTTTCCATTACTGCACGCCTCCTCTCTTTCTTTGTGCTGCCGAAATCATCATGCTGTCTTGCCGCACATATTCAAACAGTCCGCCTGCATTTCAAATTAAGAAAATCATAACATAGAATATGCCATGCTGCCTAATGATTCTTTGCAAAAAGAGATTCCAAACGCCAAATATGACAAATGGAATCCTTTTTTATGAACATTTATTGATCTGTCTGAGCAAGTGTGCAGCAGTAATCTTCAAACTCTTCCCTATCCGCATAGGATGAAAAAGCATGAGCGTTATTCCCCTCATGTAAGCAACACTGCGACTTTCTCTTACTTCTAATTGTCTCTGGCGGTTCAATTATCTGGAATCCTACTCAACTCCAAGGGATTGTGCTGACAATCGCCTGCACGACTTCGACAGGGAGCGGCTCTTCGCACGAGAGAGAGAATGTATAGCCGCCGCGCGACCAGAGGGCAAGGCTGACAAGTTTTTCGCTGCCTTTGACGCGGATGTACTGGCGGCCAGTTTGAACCACCTGATTGACTTCATAGACTGTGCTGTCTCCGCTGATGTCCGAATCCCCCTTTGCCATGCGAAAGAGGATTTCCTTGCCTGCATCATTGCGGTAGAAGATCTCAGCGAGGCTCTTATCAATGACGATGATGTCCTTCTGCACATAGCCCACGGGCAAAAGTGTCGGCGTATAGACAGGAAGCCCGGCAACTGCCCATGCATCCCGCACGCTTGTATATTCAACGAGCGGCGATGGCATTGCCTGCGTATGTCCGCTGCCCACAAGAACTGCAGAGGCCGTAAGTCCCGCAATCAATACACGTTTCATTCCATGTGTTTTCACCGCACACCTCTCATTTCTTCGCTTTTGTTTTCTTCTGGAACGCATCCTTCTTCTTATACGCATTGTCGAGCATCTCCCGCGCATTCGCAAGCGCCGCCTCAGTGACATCATCACCGGACGCCATGCGTGCAATTTCTCGTACACGCTCCTCATCTGAGAGGCATTCCACCTGCGTCACAGTTCCCTCCCCTTTAACACATTTGGAAATGTACAGATGTGTATCCGCCATGGAGGCGATCTGAGGGAGGTGCGTGATACAGAGCACTTGCTTATAATGCGCAACAAGGGCAATTCGGTCGGCAACCATCTGTGCGGTACGCCCTCCGATCCCGGCATCGATCTCATCAAATACCATACTCGTTCCACTGGTATCACGTGCTGCTGCAATCGCTTTGATGGCGAGTGCTATGCGTGACAATTCGCCTCCTGAGGCGATTTTTTCGATCGGTTTTTCCTCTTCTCCAACATTTGCAGAGAAGAGCATCTCGATTCGGTCTGCGCCCCGACTCGTGTATTTTTCCTCCGGCGTGATGACGATATGAAACCGGGCCTTCGGCATGCCGAGTTCCTGCAGTTCATGCGCAATCTCAGATGAAAGCACACTGCCTATTTGCTGTCTGCGGCTGGTCAGTTTTTCTGCAAGTGCCTGCATACGCAAATGCAATGCATCAATATCTTTCTCCAGCCGGATCATATCGGCGTCATAATTATCGACGGCCTCCAGTTCACTGCGAATAGAAGAAAGTCGTTCAAGTACGGCAGAAATACTTCCCCCGTACTTTTTTTTGAGGCGGTCAATCATATCCATGCGTGACTGTATCTGATCGAGTTTTGCGGGGTCCGTATCAATGGTTTCCATATAGTCCCGCACCTCATAAGATGCCTCCTGCAGAGAAATATACGCCTCTTCGATCAGTGTCTTGGCATTGGAAAGACCATCATCATACCTTGCAATCTCATCAAGCGCATGTGTAATCCGTGCGAGCGCTGACAAGACAGCTTGCCCCTGCCCCGTGTCCTCGCTGAGGAGATTTCCTGCTTCTGCCGCATACTCCGCAAGCTTTTCCGAATGAGAGAGCCTTCGCATCTCCCCTGTCAGCTCCTCATCCTCGCCTTCACGGAGATCTGCTTCAGCAATCTCCCGCTCCTGCCAGCGGAGCATATCGAGGCGTTCGCCAATTTCCTCGATCTCCGATGCACGCTCTGCCCGCAGCTTTGTTTTCTCCCTCCAGTCGGTATAGGTCTGCTGATACTCCGTCAGATGTGCCAGGAGGTCACTATCCCCGGACTCGATCAGCTGGCGTTGGGTATCCTCACGCAAGAGCGCAAGGTTCTCGTTCTGACCGTGAATGTCAACGAGAAATGGGGAGATTTTCTTTAGAAACCCCAATGTTACATGACTGCCGTTGACGAGAATTGTGCCCTTTCCGGCCCGTGTAAATTTACGCATGATGATGAGCTCATCATCGCATTCAATCTCCTGATCTGCAAGAAGCGGGATCAGGAGATCGTCTTTCTCAACAGAAAAAAGCGCCTCAACGCGCAGGAAATCGCAGCCGCTGCGAATCATATCACTCGATATGCGCTGGCCGAGAATTGCCCCGAGTGCATCGATTAGTATCGATTTTCCTGCGCCGGTTTCTCCGGTTAGGATATTGAGTCCCGCCCCGAACTCCACCGCCGTTTCTTCGAGCAGTGCAAAGTTCCATACACGAAGGCTGTGAAGCACTCCATCTCCCTCCTATCAACGCGCCAGGCCATGAATGCGTTCTGCAACCAATTCCGCAGCATCTTTGGGTTTTACGAGCACAAATATGCTGTCATCTCCGGCAACTGTTCCGATAATCTCTGTCCACCCAGCTGCATCAAGAGCAGCACCAACTGTCGCTGCCCCTCCGGGAATTGTTTTGACCACAACGATATTTTCGCTGAAATCGCAGAGAATCACGTTGTCCTTGAAAAGGCGCTTCATTCGCCCCTCTGTGAAGCGAATGCTCTCGTTGGGCGACACTGCATAGCGATAGCGTCCTTTTCCAGCCGGCACCTTGATGAGAAACAGCTCCTTAATATCCCGCGAGATCGTTGCCTGTGTAACGCGCACATGACGGGAGCGCAGAGCCTCAGCGAGAGCCTCCTGGGTTTCAATGATCTCTTCAGTGATAATCTTCTTGATGAGATCCTGGCGCCGACTTTTCATTCTGATCTCCCCTAGCAATTTTTCCAAAGTTTCGTACGCAGCGTTTGGTAGTAGTCCTTATCCTCAAATTTGATAATGCCCGCCCCGACATCCGAACACTTGACCGTAACGGTATCATCCGGATGAATCGGGGTCGTCTCCTGTCCGTCCAAGGTCACTATGATGCTCTGTCTTGTATCGAGCAGATGAATATGTACAACATCCCGCTCTCGGATGATAAGCGGGCGAATATTAAGTGTATGCGGGCAAATCGGAGTAAGAACCAGCCCTTTTACCATCGGATTGATGATGGGGCCGCCGGCTGATAGTGAGTATGCCGTAGAGCCTGTCGGCGAGGCGACAATAAAGCCATCCGCTTTGCATTCAACGAGCGGCGTCTCATTCACGGTCAAGCCCAGGGAGATAATGCGTGCGACATCTCCCTTTGTCACAACAATATCGTTGATTGCATATCCAAGGAAGCGCTCCTCCCCGCCCGGCTTGGTCACATAACCCGCCAGAAAAGGACGCCATTCTACATGATAGCTGCCCTCACAGAGCTTTTGCAGCTTCGTCTCCAGCTCATTCTGCTCAATGTCAGCCATAAATCCGAGCGTCCCCATATTGATTCCGCAGACAGGGACCGGGTTCTTTGCATATCTTCGGCAGATGCCGAGCAGCGTCCCGTCTCCGCCTAGGCTGAGGGCAAAGTCCGCAGGAACAAGCTCTATATTGTCAATGCCGGATTCCGGCATTTCAAACTCAATAGCACGCTCACGTGGCAAGAGAATACGAGCATCCCGCAAAGAAAAAAAATCACGAATCCGAAGTAAAATCTGCCGCGTCTCCGGCTTGATCAAATTCGGAAAAACCGCAACCGTCAACATAGAACTGCACACACCTCATCCATCCAGCGCAGAATGCGCTTCCGCGACAACATCATGCACAAAGGTCTCCTCAAGGGGGAGAGTCGCTCCCTCTAGCTTCAAATAAAGAAGATACTCGATATTCCCCTTAGGTCCCTTGACCGGAGAAAACGTCAGCCCCGCAGTGACAAAACCTGCTCCTGCGGCCGCAGAGAGAACACGCTGAATGACATCTTTATGAACTTCCGGATCACGTACGACGCCGTTCTTTCCGACACGTTCCTTCCCTGCCTCAAACTGCGGTTTGATGAGCGCAATGACTTCTCCTTCGTCCGAGAGCAGCGTTCGAACAACCGGAAGGACCTTGTCCAGTGAGATAAACGCCACATCAATGGATGCAAAATCGATCTTCTGCTCCAGCATCTCCGGCGTAACACTGCGGATATTGGTACGCTCCATGTTGATGACGCGGGCGTCCGTACGCAGTTTCCAGTCGAGCTGCCCGTAACCGACATCGATCGCATAGACCTTCGCTGCGCCGTTTTGCAGCATACAGTCCGTAAATCCTCCGGTGGATGCTCCTATATCCGCTGCCGTCTTTCCTTTGAGTAGGGCACCGAACACGGTCATCCCTTTTTCCAGTTTCAACCCGCCGCGGCTGACATAAGGAATATCCTCTCCCACAATACACAGTTTTGCGTCCAGAGACACTGTCGTACCAGCTTTATCAACGCGCTGCTCGTCAACCAGAACCTGGCCTGCCATGATAAGTCTCTTCGCACGTTCCCGGCTCGAAACAAATCCCTGCTCCACGAGCAGAACATCCAACCGCTCTTTTTTCAAAATATCTCCTACTGTTTCCGATTTACAAGATATGAAACGAGTTCACGCAGGAATTCTGCTTCCGCGCCAAATATGGAGAGGGCATCCAATGCCTCATCCACAGTGCAGCGGGCAAGGTCCCGCGCCTCCGAAAGAGAGGTCAGCGATACGTAGGTCGACTTATGGTTTTTCGCATCGCTGCCGACCGGTTTCCCGATCTCCTCAGCGCTGCCAATCACATCAAGAATATCATCCGTAATCTGAAACGCCAGTCCGAAATGGTCGGCATATGCCGTGAGTGCTGCAAGCTGCTGCTCCGTCGCACCAGCCAGAATCGCTCCGCTGCGCAGCGCTGCATGAAAGAGCGCTCCGGTCTTGCCCATATGAACGCGGCGAAGTTCCTCCATCGAGATGCTCCGATTCTCTGCCTTGATGTCAAGCACTTGCCCGCCAACCATGCCCTCAGCACCTGCTGCACGACTGATCTCATCCACCACACGCAGGAGTGCCTCAGGGGCCGCATCCTTCTGCCGCAGAATCACCGCAAACGCAAGCGTAAGGAGCGCATCCCCCGCAAGAATTGCAATGCCGTCACCGTACACCTTATGATTCGTCAGTTTTCCACGGCGGTAGTCGTCGTTGTCCATCGCAGGGAGATCATCATGAATGAGAGAATATGTATGGATCATCTCAAGTGCGCACGCTACAGGCAGAAACTTTGTTCCGTCTGTCCCAACGGCATCTGCCGCTGCCATCAGAAGGACGGGGCGCAGGCGTTTTCCTCCTGCCATCAGGCTGTATGACATGGACTCCCGCAGCGTATTGTCGAGGATATCGGTCTTTGCCAGCTCATCGCTCAGGGCTTGTTCAACAAGTGCCTGGCGCTTCTTCCAAAGCTCCTTCATCTCAGCCTCCGATCTGCAGTTTCTCTTCCGAAACTCCGCCCGGCATCTCCTTCACCAGAAGATCCATCGTCTCTTCGGCACGTTTTAGGGCTGTCATACACACGTCAGACAGCCTGATTCCCTCCGAATACTTTGCCATAAGGTCTGCAAGAGACAATTCCCCCGTCTCGATCTCAGCGACAATCTGCTCCAATGCGTCAAGCGCATCCTCGAACGCCATCTCCTTTTTACGTGCCATGCTGTTTCTCCTTTGCCTCAACTACGGCAGATATTTTCCCGTCTGCAAATGTAATATTCAAATGATCGCCAACAGTTAACGACTTTGACCGGCTCACCGTTTTCCCGTTCTTCTCCACCACACTGAACCCACGATACAGTATCTGTACGGGATTCAGAAGTTCCAGCCGCTTCAAAACGAATTCCAAACGATGACGCGCATTCCTGCGCCCATCCTTTGCCGCGCGGTGCAGGCACTCCATCGCTCGATCCATGTTCTGCATGGGCGATGCAAGCAAAATTTTGGGATTTCGATACCACGGACGATCGACAAGCGCTTTAAGGCGTAGTCTGCGCTGTTCGACTTGACGACCTCGGCCCGCATGGAGTCTGGCAAGGAGTCCCGCCGTATATTGGTGCAGTTCGGCGGCATCCGGAACAGCAAATTCCGCCGCCTGCGAAGGTGTTGCCGCACGGCGGTCACTGACAAAGTCTGCCAAAGTCGTATCCGTCTCATGACCAACCGCAGAGATCACAGGAATATGCGAGTCATAGATCGCACGAATGACAGGTTCCTCATTAAATGCCCAGAGGTCCTCTGCCGATCCGCCGCCGCGTCCAACAATGAGAACATCCACGGGATATTTCTCGTTAAAGAAGCGAACGGCCCCCGCAATCTGCTCTGCCGCCTCCGCCCCCTGCACGAGAACGGGATGGAGAATCAGCTGTATGCCGGGCCAACGGCGCTTGGAAACCTTATGAATATCGCGCAGAACGGCACCTGCAGATGATGTAATAATGCCGATACGGCGCGGGAAGCGGGGCAGCGGCTTCTTATGCGCCTCATCAAAAAGCCCCTCAGCATAGAGTTTTTCCTTTAGCTGCTCAAATGCAAGTGCAAGTGCTCCCGCCCCCTCCGGCGTTAATGAACTCACATAGAGCTGATATGCACCGTCTCGCTCATAAACGGACACGCTTCCGCCTGCAATGGTCTGCATTCCGTTCTCCGGAGCAAAGCGCAGATTTCGCGCATATCCGTTGAACATAACGCATTTCATGCTCGCGCCGGCATCCTTCAGCGTAAAGTAGCAGTGCCCTGACGGATAGCGTTTAAAATTTGAAATTTCTCCGCGAATGAGAATGTCCGACAGTATTGCTTCCCCCTCGAACATTCCTTTGATATATCGTGTTACATCCGTGACAGAATGAACAGCCATAGGTCACCTTTTCACATTGATAAAAAAAGAACCATTGCACGAAAATGTCGCGCAACGGATTCCTTTTAAGCTTGAACAGATTTTTGCATCGCAGCAAGGATACCGTTTACATAACGGCCCGCATCGTCCGAGCCATATTTTTTTGCCAGCTCGACAGCCTCGTTGATTGCAATCGGAGGATCGATATGCTCTTCCTGATAACGCATCTCATAATACGCCATACGAATGAGGTTGCGGTCCACTGCCGCCATACGACGGAGTTTCCATTCCTTTGCCATCCGCTCAATCTCTGCATCGATTTCGGCAAGGAATTTTTTTGTCCCCTGCACGAGCCCGTGCGCATAGGGAAGATCTTCCTCTGAGATCCCCTCTACTTCATCGATCGCAAGCGTACTCGCACTCTCAGCACATTCTTCATCTGTATTGAACTCCTGCTGAAACAGGGTCAGCAGTGCTGCTTCCCGTGCGTGCCTTCGGCTCATGAGATCCTCCGAAACAGCCGATTCAACGCTGAGGTATCAATGAGCTCCGTCCAGCTGCTGACGCGCTCCACCCGTAAGCCAATATACATACCAATGCCTGCACAAAGGATGATAAAGATCATCCGCCAAAAGCCAAAAATCAGAACAGAAACACCGAACAAAGCGCCAAGCAAAAGCCCTGCTGTGCGCCCGCGATGATTCTTCCATTGGTCCTGCAGGAAAACCAGCAAACATTCTTTCATGCAATTCCCCCGCTAAGAAAGAGAACGTTTGGCGTGAGGAGCATTTGAGATCTCTGTGACACGAATCTCCACAGGAATATCTACGATCCCCAGCACATCATGAAGGTTCTGCTTCACATTTGCAGTCAGTGTCTCAGACACAGCATGCAGGTTGGATTGGTCGGTCAGCATAATCTTGAGTTCCACCTGCATCGGCGTTGCCTCAGACGCATTCTTTGCGTCATGTACAGAAATAACGGCAGCAGCCTCTCGCACCCCCTGCATTGAGAGCGCTGTGCGCTCCACAATGCCGCGCACGGCAGAAAGAGCGACCTGAACAGCACCTGCAGGTGTATCAACTACCATGAACTCACCGTGTGTCCGTTTTGTAGTTGAAGTCCTTGAAAAGACCGCAAAGAAAAACTTTAGGCTGACCAAAAAGTAAACGCCGCATACTGCCAGTGTCTCAGGACGAGACAGTGCATAACGCAGTTCATTCAGCCAGACACCTTCCGGAACAAAGCGGAATGCAACAGCAAGAACCGCAATGGAGAGAGCCATGGTAGCCAGCGCATAAGGCAGGAGCAACAGGCGATTTAATATTCCCATCGTTCAGTCCTCAACCGCGTTCAGCGTACACGGACTTCCTCGACCTTCGGCTCCTCTTCCGGGAAACCGACGCCCTGCACATGCACGTTAACCTCAACCACTGTAAGGCCGGTCATCGTCTCAATAGCGCGCTTGACATTTTCCTGAGCCGCAAGAGCCACTTCAGGGATGCGGATGCCGTACTTCACAATAATGTAAAGATCAACGGCTGCTTCCTTCTCTCCGACCTCAACTTTAACGCCCTTGGAGAAGTTCTTGCGTCCGAGGATCTCGGCGATGCCGCCGGCGATGCCGCCGCTCATTCCTGCAATGCCTTCGACCTCTGTCGTAGCAAGTCCGGCAATGATGCTGACGACCTCATCAGCCACACGGATCGTGCCGAGTCCAGTTTCCTTTTTTACTGCATTCTTCTTCTCGTTTTCCATATCCGAATCCTCCATTCTCAAGTGAAAAACAAACTGCAGCGCTTATGCGCGCTCGATATAGTTGCCCGTGCGCGTGTCGATACGAAGCACATCGCCCTCGTTGATGAAGAGCGGAACACGGACCTCATAACCCGTTTCAACCTTTGCCATCTTGGTCGCGCCCGTTGCCGTATTGCCTTTGACGCTCGGCTCGCACTCAATGACCTTAAGGCTTACAGAATTCGGCAGCTGAATACCGATGATACGACCCTTGAACTGCTGCACCGCCACCTCCATGTTTTCCATGAGATAGTTCAGCGCATCTCCGAGCTGCTCACGCGTGAGTTCTGTCTGTTCATAGGTCTCCGTATTCATGAACGTGTATACACCGTCTGCCTCGTAGAGATACTGCATCGTATGCGTCTCGAGATGAGCCGCCGGCATCTTCTCGTTCGGGTTGAATGTGCGCTCGATCACAGCGCCGGTCTCCACGTTCTTGATCTTGGTACGGACGAACGCTGCACCCTTCCCCGGCTTCACGTGCTGAAAATCAACAATCTGCCAGACTCCTCCATCATATTCAATGGTGAGGCCTGTGCGGAAATCGGTGCTGTTAATCATATTGTTCGTTCCTCCATACAATACATATTCTCTGCATATTATACCGATTTTATACGCAAATTTCAATAAATTCTTTTGGGGCGCGAGTCAGAGGCTCCGCCCCCTCCGGTGTAACGAGCACTGTATCCTCGATACGGATGCCGCCCCAGCCGGGAATATATACGCCCGGTTCATCCGTGATCAGCATACCGGGCTGCAGAACATCCCTGCCCGCCTTTGAAAGACGAGGCTCCTCGTGGATCTCGAGCCCAAGGCTGTGCCCAAGCCCATGTCCGAAGTATTGCTCGAGATTCTTTTCTCTGAGTGTCTCCCGTGCGATGCAGTCGACCTCGACTCCCGTTACACCCGGCCGAATGGCCGAAAGCGCCCGCTGCTGTGCCGAAAGAACTGCATCGTAGAGTTCGCGCTGACGCGCATCTGCACGCCCAACACATATTGTACGCGTAATATCTGAGTGATATCCTGCGCATACAGCACCGAAGTCCATCGTCACGAGTTCCCCGCACGCGATCTTCTTCCCGCTTGCCGTTCCATGCGGCAGACTGCCGCGTACACCGGAGGCAATGATTGTCTGAAATGCGGGACGCTCCGAACCTGCGCGCCGCATGAAATGCTCCATCTCTACGGCCACTTCCAACTCTGTCATTCCCGGCTGAATATACGCGATAATGTGTGCAAAGGCGGCATCTGCAATCTCGCATGCACGACGGATGAGCGCAATCTCATCCGGATCCTTCACTTGGCGGAGCGGGTCGAGACGCAAAGAAGTATCGAAAGAGATTTCTCCCAGCAGATCACGCAGCTGTTCACAGCGATCATAGGAGAGCACGCTCCCCTCAAACCCGAGGGCTAATATGCCGCATGCGGCCGCAACCTCCGCAACCTTTCGATCAAGGCCATCCCGCTGCTCCACAATCTCATAGGCGGGGGCCTCGGCTGCAGCTTGTTCTGTATAACGGCTGTCCGTCACAAGAAAAAGGCGCTCGCGTGTGATAATGAGCGCCGTAGAATCTCCACAGAAGCCGCTGAAATAACAAACATTCTCTTCTTTCGTAATCAGGACGGCATCCAGTATTTTCTCTGCAAGAAGTGCCCGAAGACGCGCAATGCGCAGTTCCACTTTCATCGCATTCCTCCCGTTCGGCAGATAATTGCCTCGAGGGCCGCCATATAGCTCTCCGCTCCGAGGCCTGCAATCTGCCCGAGTACAACAGGTGCAATAACCGATGTATGACGAAACTCCTCACGTTGGTGAATGTTCGAAAGATGGACCTCGATCACAGGGACCTCCGCCGCAGCAATTGCATCACGAATTGCAATGCTGTAGTGTGTAAATGCGGCTGCATTTAAAATGATGTAGTCTGCTTTCCCGCGCGCCTCCTGAATCGCATCTACGAGTACGCCCTCGTGATTCGACTGCATAAAATCAATCGCATGGCCGGTCTCTTCAGCACGGCTCCGCATGCGTGCATTGATGTCCTCCAGCGTCAGAGATCCGTAAATTTCCGGTTCTCTCGCCCCAAGCATGTTTAGGTTCGGCCCGTTCAGCACAAGTATCTTTGCCATAGTGTCTCCCTAGTATCGAATCGAAAAGTCACGATCTCCAGAAACGAGTTCTCTTTCCTCGATCTCCAAATGCTCTACGTGAATGAAATAATTGCCCTCACGCATTGCTTCGAATGCTGCCGCGACAGCGTCCTCTTCGCCCTGAAGTTCCATGGTTACGCTCCCATCAGGCATATTCCTTACCCATCCGGTAATATCATTCATCAGCGCCTGCTGGCGGACAAACATGCGAAAACCTACGCCCTGCACACGCCCATCAGCGCGCGCATAGCGACGAATCATATCACTCATTGCGGCTCCTCCTTCTTGAGCGGAATATCACGGCGCAGAATGCTGTAAGGATCAACCGGCTGCGTCATCCGAATGCGAACCATCTGCTGCGGATGCGGTGCCGCCGCGATCGGCTGTCCCTCCGCATCCCACATCTCTGTAAGTTCTTGCCGAAACGACGCTCCTGCAGGCTGGAACACCTCGATCTCCTGCCCCAGACGCATGTGATTGCGCTGCTCCACCACTGCAAGTTTGGTCGTGTCATCATAGGAGTGCACCAGCCCGATGAAGTCCGAAGTCTGTTCATAAGAAGACGAGCCGTATATCTGATCCTTCTCGGTTGTCTTTCCGAAAAAAAATCCCGCCGTGTAGGCACGATGTGAGACCTTTTCGAGTTCTTCCATCCAATCCGGCTGCACGGAATAGGGAGCTCCTGACAAACAGGCATCCAGTGCCGTTCGATAGGCCTTGACCACACTTGCAACATAGTGGACACTCTTCATGCGTCCCTCAATCTTGAGGCTGTCAACGCCGCAGGCAAGCACGTCATCCAAATACGGCAGAAGGCACAGATCCTTTGAGTTCATAATGTATGTTCCGCGCTCATCCTCCGCAACGGGATAGTACTCCCCCGGGCGAGCCTGCTCTACCAACGCATATCTCCATCGGCAGGACTGTGCACATGCGCCGCGGTTTCCGTCACGCCCCGTAAAATAGCTGCTGAGAAGACAGCGCCCCGAGTAGGAGATACACATTGCTCCATGCACAAAGAGTTCGAGTTCAACATCCGTATGACTGCGTATTTCGCGAATCTCCTCGCGTGAAAGCTCCCGTGCAAGCACCACGCGTTCCGCACCGAGCTCCTGCCACGCCCGCACGGTACGCCAGTTCACATTGTTCGCCTGTGTACTGATATGCAGAGACAGACCGGGAGCCGCCTCACGTGCAAGCATGAAGACACCAAGATCAGCGACGAGCACGGCATCCGCTTCTGCCTCCAAGAGAAAGCGCAGGTAATCCGGCAGGGATACAAGATCGTCATTATGCGGAAACACATTGACCGTTACATAGATTTTCTTTCCCAGTCCATGAGCCAATTGAACCGCCGCACGAATCTCCTCCTGCGTAAAGTTGCCGCCAAACGCACGAAGGCCGAACTGTGTGCCGCCGAGATATGCAGCATCTGCACCGTAGAGAAACGCCATCTGCAGTTTCTCCATCGTGCCGGCAGGTGCCAGGAGTTCAGGGCTCTTTCTCATTCATCGGCCTCCGCACATCTCAGCGAACCTGCTCGACCAGTGCGAGGTGATCCGCATAATTCGCCGCATAGTAATTATTTCCATTGCGGTCTGCTACAAAGTACAGATAGTTCGTATCTGCAGGATGCAGCACCGCATTCAGAGACGCCGTTCCGGGGCTTGCAATCGGGCCCGGCGGCAGTCCGGCATTCTGATAGGTGTTGTAGGGCGACTCAATCTCCGTGTCGCGGTAAAGCAGATCTTCCTTTGGCGCATCGAGCAGATACTGCACGGTCGGGTCCGCCTGCAGAGGCATACCAACGCGCAGGCGCTTCAAAAAGATCTGTGCAATGATCGGACGGTCCTCCTCGTGGTATGCCTCTTTCTCCACAAGGGAGGCAAGCGTAACCAGCTCATAGATCGAGAGATTCATTGCACGCGCATCATCGCGCATCTCCGTTGTCAGTCGCCGGTCGAAGTTCTCTGCCATCATCTCCATGATGCGCGTCTCATCAAATTCCCCATTGATCTCATAGGTGTCAGGAAACAGGAACCCCTCCGCCGCATAGCGTACACCCTCGTGATCCTCAACATAGGGGTAGGGACGATAGGTTTTGGCAAGCGCCATAAATTCCTGCGCATTGACCAGTCCCTCATCCTCAAGACGCGTGGCTATATCGCGCACACTGAACCCCTCGGGGATCACAAAACGGACCACAACTGTATTGCCGTAGACCAAAGTCTCCAAGACGTCTCGCGGAGACATGCCGGTCTGAAGCGCAAATGTTCCGCTCTTGACCTTGTTCTCGAAGCCGTTCAGCTTGGCGATCCACCAGAACTTTGTCTCACTATCAATCACACCGCGCTCGTGCAGTTCCTTGCCGATCTCGTTGACACTCATGCCAGAACGCACCGTGTAGTAGACGAGAGTCCCCTGTGTACCCGCATAGGAGGGTCCCTCCGAGAGAGGAACGATGACAAATGCAACGAGTAAAAACATCAATACACCAAGCATCGGAATCCCAAAGACGATCTTTTTCTGGAGCGGTGTCCCCTTCCCGCGATAGACGTTCAACATCGCCTTCCGCAAGCCGTCGTTGTTCAGGAAATCCCAAATTCCCTGCAATGACTCCTTCAAACGAATCCTCCCTCTCTTGCTGATCAAATCCCTATGAAAAAGCTGTCATCTTTCTGTGATGACAGCTCGATCCATTTCTTCAGTCCTCTCCATCGTCTTCGAGGAGCTCATAAGCACGGCGAACCTCATCGAATTCCTCATCCGTAGGATCGGTGTAAATATCCTCGCCATCCTCGTCGACAATAATCTTCGCAATCGTCGCCTCATCGCCCTCCTCAGCGTCCGCGAGCTCCTCCTCCGAAGAAGCAGACAGAGCTACGAGGACGGCAAAGCGATCGTCCCCGATGGGAATGATCATCTCCTCACGATAGTAGCGTTCCTCGCCCTCTTCATTTGTGATGACAACAATGACATCCTCATCCTGAATCTCTTCATGTTCAGCCATTTCGTTCTCCTTCATTAAGGCATAGATTTTATTTCATGTTCTGCTGACGGTCCAAAAAGCCCTGCAAAATATAGACCGCCGCCATTTTGTCGATCACTTTGCGGCGTTTTCTGCGCGATACATCACCCTCGAGCAGCGCACGCGAGGCAGCCACTGTTGAAAGCCGCTCATCCCAGTAGTATATTTCCAACAAAGGAAACCGTGCTTCTACTTCTGCCATAAAGGAACGCACAACAACGCAGCGCTCCCCCTCTTCTCCGTTCATATGCTTTGGAAGCCCCGCAACAAACGCATGCACCTCATACTCCTGTACGAGTGCGCCAAGACGGTCGAGATCAGATGCAAGATCGGTGCGCCGTATGGTCTCCACCCCCTGCGCCGTGAGCCCGAGAAGGTCGCTGACCGCAATACCGATCGTAGCGTCCCCAACATCAAGCGCCAAATAGCGTTTCACTGCTCATGCTCCAAATAGAATCGGACAAGCTCATCGAGAATCTCATCGCGCTCGAGACTCCGGAGTTTGCTCCGTGCATCCCGATGACTCGTAACATATGCGGGATCACCGGACAGGAGATAGCCGACCAGCTGATTGATCGGATTGTAGCCTTTCTCTCTCATGGCAGCACTGGCCTCTCGTATCACAATGCTTGCCTTTGGTGTATCTTCACCGAAGGAGAACATCATTGTTTTCTGATCATCCATTTGATTCACCTCACTGCGGGAATCCCCGTCTATAACTTACCTTGCCGAATCACATCCATTGCCGCGGGCAGCAGCGGACAAACACCCGCACCCACCACGACAGCCGATTCATACAAAAGCACATGTTTGATATTATCACAAAATAACAAAAAAGAAAAGGTTCAACGCCAGCAGCAATCATCCCTCACCGTTCGGAAGAGCGCTCCCGCCCAGGGTGCGCGTCACACGATAGACATCCTTGAGCAGACGCATGCGCGCCATAACCTGTGTAATCTGGTCAATATTGCTGACATTCAGGCCGAGCAAAACGGTCGAAGTCTTGTTTCGGCGGTTCGGCGTTGCGTTGACTGTATGGATATTGACCTTCATCTCGGCAGGTACGGCAAGAATCTCTGAGAGCATACCGTTGCGGTCGTTGCAGATGATTTCGATGCCGACCGTGTACGCCTTGTCGAGACCGATGTCCCAGCTGACCTCAATCATGCGCGTGAACTCCGTATCGTTGAGTACATTGGGGCAGTCGGAGCGATGTACAGAGACACCGCGCCCGCGCGTAATATACCCCGTGATCGGATCGCCCGGGATCGGATTGCAGCAGCGTGCAAGACGTACGAGGTAACCGCCTTCGCCCTCGACGAGAACACCATGGCTCGCTTTCTTGCGCTTTCCCCGACGCGGCGCCTTGAGCTCCGAGAGCATCTGTGAAACCTCAGGCGGCGTACTGTCCTTAATCGACTGCTGGTGCAGTTCGATCAGCTTCGTCATGACGCCGCGCAGACTCACACCCCCGTAGCCGAGTGCTGCGAGCAGATCCTCCTCGTTCTGCACATTGAGTTTCTCCGCCACCCTGCCGAGGCGCCCTCCTGCCATCAGTTCCTTCGGCGCATAGCCGAGACGTTTTGCCTCATCGCGAATGAGGTTCATGCCGCGCTCGACATTTTCCTCACGATTCTCCTTCTTAAACCAAGCTCGTATTTTACTCCGAGTCGCAGAGGAGGCGACCGTATTCAGCCAGTCGGGACTTGGCCCGCTGCTTGCTTTGTTCGTGACGATGGACACAATGTCACCATTCTTCAGCTTGTACTCGAGCGGAACGATCTTCCCGTTGACTTTCGCACCGACGCAGTGATGTCCGATCTCTGTATGAATATGGTAGGCAAAGTCAATCGGATTCGATCCCTTCGGCAGATCGATGACATCACCGCGCGGCGTAAAGACAAATACTTCATCGGAAAATACATCCAGCTTAAGCGCTTCGAAGAACTCCTTCGGATCATCGTATTCCTTCTGCAGGCTCACCATTTGACGAAGCCACGACATCTTCTGATCGTTCTCGTTTGTTGCGCCGATGCTTCGTCCGGTTTCTTTGTATTTCCAATGTGCAGCAACGCCAAACTCTGAGATCTGGTGCATGGATTTCGTGCGAATCTGAATCTCGAGCGGATAGCCGTGCGTCATGACGGTTGTGTGAAGGGACTGATAACCGTTGGATTTCGGCATGGCAATATAGTCTTTGAACCTGCCGGGAATCGGCTTCCACATTGCATGGATCACGCCGAGGACGCCGTAGCAGTCCTTGACCGAAGAAACGAGCACGCGTACCGCAGAGAGATCATAAATCTCATTGACGCTCTTTTTGTCGCGCTTCATCTTACGGTAGATGCTGTAAAAATGCTTCGCACGCCCCTTAATTTCCGCTTCGATTCCAGCAGCCTCAAGTTTTTCTCGAATTTGTTGTATGGAGTCGATAATGAACTCCTGCCGTTCCTGACGCTTATGCTTTACATCCTCGACAAGAGTATAGTATGCCTCCGGCTCCAGATACCGCAGACAGAGGTCCTCGAGTTCCACCTTGATATTGGAAATGCCAAGACGATTGGCAAGCGGCGCATAGACCTCGAGGGTCTCCTTCGCAATCCGATACCGCTTTTCCTCGCGCATATACTTGAGCGTGCGCATATTGTGCAGGCGGTCGGCAAGCTTAATCATGATGACGCGGATATCCTTTGCCATCGCGAGGAACATCTTGCGGTAATTCTCGAGCTGAACATCCTCCTTGGACATATACTCAATGCGCCCGAGTTTTGTCACGCCGTCGATAAGCTCCATAACGTTTTTGCCGAATTTTGCCTCCATGTCTGCAAGTGTGGCATGGGTATCCTCGACAACATCATGCAGAAGCGCAGCACAAATCGTCTCATCATCAAGATGAAGGCCGGTGAGAATATAAGCAACGTTGAGCGGATGAATGATGTAGGCATCGCCTGAGATGCGCACCTGGCCGCGGTGCGCCTCCTCCGCATACGCATATGCGTTACGGATCTTTTCGAGATCAGCATCCGACTGATAGGAGTGCACCTTTTCCAAAATTATATCAATTGTGATCACCCGCTGGGTATCATCTGACATATGCTGTATCCCCATTCCTTTCCTGCTGTTGGCGAAATGTCGGTGAATCCATCAGTTCCAGCCTGCCTTCCGGCGGGATGAACTGCCACCTCTCCCCAGATATAGGAATGAGGAGCCCGAGTTCGCGAAAAATACATAGAGCACAGAACATCGTATAGCGCGAGATATGCTGCATTGCTCGGGAAAAATGCCGTGTGAGCGCAGCTTCGCCGTACGGTATCACATTGTCTGCTGCACACTGTCCTCTGAGAAAAGAATACACTGTTTTCAACAGATCGCGGTCCGGAAAGATGCGCTCCTGCTCAGACGGCATGATATGTTCCACCATGCACTGAACCGAACGCATCCCCTGCCACTCATTGATGCTTGGCATATAGGCAAGGTCGCTCTCCTCATCGGTCAGGACCTCCGCCAGTTCTCCATAATTCCAGTAGAACGCGGCCACACGGCGCTCCGGTGTACCGACCTCCATACGAAGGTGCCTTCCCTCTGCGCCGATCGCAGAAGCTGTCTGCGGACGAATCCCGCGCACGCCGAAAATGGGCCTGGGATTTCCTATCCCATATGGCTCAAGCAAAGATAGTTCCTCCACCGTCTCCAACGACCAAGATGCGGGAGAAACAATTCCTTCAATCGAAATTTTGGGGGTAAAATCTGCAGGAACGAGATGTGTCTGCACATAATTTGAAAACGCTGCACGGAAATCATCCAGGCGGCTGCATGCAACAGAGAGGCCCGCCGCCATCGCATGCCCCCCGAACTGGATGAGCGTATCACGGCAGGCCGAAAGCGCATCATACATATGAAGCCCGGGAATACTGCGGCAGGATCCTTTATACACATCCCCCTGGCGTGTGAGGACAATACTCGGCCGATAGTATTGCTCGATGAGGCGGGATGCTACGATCCCAATCACACCGGAGTTCCAATCCTCGCCCGCCACTACAATCGCCGGCACATCCGGCGTAAAATCTGCAAGCATGCCCTCTGCTTCCGTCAGAATTTCCTGCTCCAGATCGCGGCGCTCCGTGTTGAGCACATTTAGTTTTCCTGCGATTGACACAGTCTCTCCCGTATCCTCACTGAGAAGAAGGTTCACTCCGCGCCCCGCCGTCTCGAGGCGTCCTGCTGCGTTAAGACGCGGTGCAAGCTGGAATCCGACCATCCCCGTATTGATTTTCTTCCCCGCAAGCCCGGACACTTCAATGAGCGCCTGAATCCCCGGGCAGGGATTCTCCGACATGCGCGCCAGTCCCATCTGGACAATCTTGCGGTTCTCTCCGACAAGCGGCACGAGATCAGCAACGGTACCAAGCGCAGCAATATCCAGATCATCGGCCCAGAGACAGTTCTCCTCGATTTTCCGAAGTGCCTGCACAAGTTTAAAGGCAACCCCGACACCGGCAAGGTCCTTGTCAGGATAGAGACAATCCGCGCGGTGCGGATTGACGACGGCAAATGCAGGCGGGAGCTCGCTGCCGGGCAGATGGTGATCGGTGATGATAATATCCATCGCTTCACGCATCTCTGCAACTGCCTGCAGGGATGCAACACCGCAGTCAACACTGACAAGAAGACTGCATCCATCCGCTGCAATCTGCTGAAGGGCTGCCTGATTGATTCCATAGCCCTCTGTAAAGCGGTTTGGGATATAGCAGGAGACACGTCCCCCTAGTGCACGGATATTTTTCATGAGCAGGGCAGTCGAGGTCATCCCGTCGACATCATAATCCCCATAGACAACAATCTTTTCTCCGTGCAGAATCGCCTGCTGAATGCGCAGTGCGGCTTTCTCCATATCCATCATGAGGAGAGGATCGTGAAACGGCATATCCTCCGGATGCAGAAATGTGTGCGCCGCATCCGGAGAGCATATTCCCCTGTGCCAGAGGATCTGACCGATGATCTCCGATGTTCCAAGTTCCCGCGCAAGCGCAGTTCCCTCCGCACAATCCTCGTGTACGATCCACTCTTTCAGCACAGGCCGCCCTCCTCTCTCCCAATAGCAAAAGAGCCTGCCCCAAAAGCAGACTCTCTTTTTCTCATCCCTCTGCAGTTGCAGGTTTCACTGCACCGGGACGCTTCTCTGTCCGATTGCGCAGTTCAATCCACAGCTGGCTGGCAATAAAGATCGATGAGTAGCAACCGCTGGCAAACCCGACGAGCAGTGCAAAAGCAAAGTCCTTCGTTGTCTCGCCGCCGAACCAATAGAGTGCAAGCGTCGTGAACAACACCGTGAACACCGTGTAGAGCGAGCGTGTCAGTGTCTGATAGACGGACCGGTTGACAAGTTCGTTCACATCGCCGCCACGGCGGAAATGCAGCTTCATATTCTCACGGATGCGGTCAAAAATAACAATTGTATCATTGATCGAGTAACCGACAATCGTGAGAAGCGCAGCAATGAATGACGAATCAATCTGCCGCTGCGTAAAGGAAAACACTGCCAGCACAATGATGATGTCATGAATCAGTGCAAGCACCGCCGATACACCGAAACGCCATTCAAAACGATATGCAACGTAGAGAATGATAAGCGCCCATGAGATGACAAGCGCAAGCACCGCATTCGTGATAAGTTCTCCGCCGATGGTCGCACCGACCTTTTCCTCACGCAGAACAGTATATGGTCCGACATCCTGTGCGAGCGATGCCATGACCTCTTTGCGCCGCGTCTCTTCAAGATCGACCGTGCGGATCATCACATTCTCAGAGGACTCAACTCCTGCCTCTGCGCCCGAGAGCTGAATTGTACTTCCGTCAAGATCGAATTTGGCGAGGCTGGAACGCACATCAGGAAGAGTCACAGGCTGCTCAAAGCGCAAATCCATGATCGTGCCGCCCGTAAAGTCAATGCCGAAATTGAATCCGCGCATCCCCATACAGATGAAGCCCGGAATGATCAGGATAAGGGAGATGAGAAACCAGATCTTACGATGGCCGGCAATATCGAACTTAGGCATTCTTCTCATCCCCCTTCTTCTTAACGCCGAGCATGAAGCCGTTCGCACCATAAAGCCATGGGTTCTCTGACAGCTTCGAGTTAATCATGAGTTTCAACAAATACTGGGTCAGTGTGATCGCTGTAAACATCGACAGAATTGTACCGACACCAAGTGTAATTGCAAAGCCGCGTATCGTACCCGTCCCGAGAAAGAACAGCACCCCCGCTGCAATCAGCGTCGTTACATTCGAGTCAAAGATGGTCGTAAAGGCCCGTTTAAACCCGGCATCCATCGCAAGACGCAGGGATTTGTGATTGACCTGATACTCCTCTTTGAAATGCTCGAAGATGAGGACGTTCGCATCGACCGCCATACCGATGGAGAGAATAATACCTGCAACGCCCGGCAGTGTTAGGGTCGCATCCATCAGATAGAGAATGCCAAGCAGCATAACCGTGTATGCCATGAGTGCTATATCTGCAATAAAGCCCGAGAGATGATAGAACAAGATCATGAACACAACAACGGTGCCGAGACCGACAGCAAAGGCAAACTGTGACTTATCCTTCGAGTCCTGTCCGAGCGTCGGCCCGACCGTACGCGTCTCAATGATCTCGACCTTCACCGGCAGCGCGCCGCTGCGCAGAACAACGGCGAGATTTTGTGCCTCTTCAAGAGTCTTCTGCCCCGTAATCTCTGCACGTCCGCCAAGAATCGGCTCGCGCACATTTGGTGCCGTCAACACCTCACCATCCAGCAGGATGGCAATCGTACGGCCGACATTACGCATTGTAAGGTCCGCAAATTTCTGTGCGCCCTCATCCGAGAACTCCAGGTTGACGACATTCTGCCCTGTCTGCGGATTCGTCGATGCCTGCGCATCTTTAAGATCCGTACCGGTCAGCACTGTATGGCCGTCTTCATCCCGGAACTCAAGCATCGCTGTCTTGCCGATCGTCTGAATTGCAGCGTCGGGATCCTTGATGCCTGGAAGCTCGATGATAACACGACGCTCTCCTTCGCGCTGAATAATCGGCTCGGTCAGTCCCAGCGAGTTGACACGCTTCTCCATGATGGCAACGACACGGTTCATGGCATCATCGTTGACCTGCGCCTGCTCCGTATCGACCGCCTCCAAAACGACATGCGTACCGCCTTGGAGATCAAGCCCCTGGCGAATAGAACTCGCGAGCGGCTGAACCAGGAAAAAAAACGCGCCAATGATGACGACAACCGCAATCACCAGCTTCAACAGACTATGTTGTCTCAACAGTTCTCACACCTCTTCCTCAAGGTTGTTCATTACAGCATCCCGGCAGCATATTGTCCGCCGCTCGGTCAGAATGCAGTCTACCAGGGCATCCTGTGTACCCGTTGGAATCTCAGAAACGACCTGAACATCGTAGGCAAGAACAAGCCGACACGCCCCCTCCGCACGGGGCAGATAGCGGTCGTAATAGCCGCCGCCGAGGCCCAACCGGCTGCCGTCTGCAGAAAACGCAGCTCCCGGCACAATGATCAGGTCAATCTCATCCGGCGGAATCTGCACGCTGCGTGCCGGATCAGGCGTCAAAATGCCGAAGGCCCCTTCGATCAGCAGATCCGGCGAAGAGAGTTCGCGCGCCTCCATCATGCCTTTCCCAGTAATTTCGGGGAATGCAGCTCGTCGGCCCTTCTCCAGCAATGCTGTCATCAGCGGAAAGAGGTCAATCTCATCGGCAGTCGATGCATACAGCATCACCGTCCGGGCACGCTGCAGCACAGGAAGCTGCATTGCACGCTCGCGTATCACAGCATCAAGAGCACGCCGCTCCGTCGGAGAAAATGCACGGCGGCGGGCAAGCATTTCCCTCCGCAGAGCAGATTTTCGCTCTTGCAGATCCTCATCCGGCGTATACAGCAATCTTACTCCTGCTCCGACGTGGGTACTGCACTGACTGCCGAACGCTCAAAAACGATACTGACGCTCTCTGCGACGCTCAGCGTTACCGTCTTTTCATCCAGTGCCGTAATCGTTCCGTGCATGCCGCCGAGCGTAATAATTTTATCGCCGGTCTTGAGGCTGCCCAGCATCTCCTCACGCTTCTTCTGTGCCTGCTTCTGCGGGCGGTAAAGAAGGAAGTAGAAGAAAAGCACCAGTATGATAATCGGTCCCCACGAGCTCAGCTGTGCCATCATTTCTGCATCCATAAATATAACTCCTCCATTATTTGACTATTTTTTATGATAATTGTTCATAAAATCATGATAAAACGACGGGAATGTCCCCGCCAGAATTGCCTCGCGCATGCAGCGCATGAACTCCTGCAGGAAGTACAGATTGTGCAGGGTCAGCAGCCGCAGCCCGAAAATCTCCTGCGCGCGTACGAGATGTCGGATGTATGCCCGTGTATAGCCATTGCGGCAGGCATAGCAGCCGCACCCCTCCTCAAGGATCGTATGGTCATGGGTATGTACGGCATTCTTCATCACGAGGCGCCCCGTCCATGTCATCGCCATGCCGTTGCGTGCAACGCGCGTCGGAAATACGCAGTCGAACATATCAATGCCGTGGCGGACGCCCGTCAGCAGGTAGTCTGGTGTACCGACGCCCATAAGATAGCGCGGTTTGTTCTCCGGCAGAAGATCCACTGTATAGGAAAGAATCTCCTCCATCAGCGCGTGCGGTTCGCCGACACTCAGTCCACCGATTGCATAGCCCGGCAGATCAAGCTCCGTCACCTCGGCTGCATGCCAGGCCCGCAGATCGCGGTACATGCCTCCCTGCACGATTCCAAAGAGTCCCTGGCCCTCAGCCCCCGCCATTGCATCCCGGCAGCGCACGAGCCAGCGCTGCGTACGCTCTGTCGAATCCTTTGCATAGGCATGATCGGCAGGATACGGGATACACTCATCAAACGCCATGACGATGTCCGACCCGAGGTGCTTCTGCACCTCCATCGAGACCTCAGGCGAGAGGAACTGTTTCGAGCCGTCGATATGCGAGCGGAAGGCCGCCCCCTCTTCAGTGATTTTCCGCAAATCACCGAGGCTGAACACCTGAAAGCCACCGCTGTCTGTGAGAATTGCCCCGTCCCAATGCATAAAGCGATGGAGGCCGCCTGCCTCACGTACGAGTTCCATGCCGGGACGAAGAAAAAGATGATAGGTATTGCTGAGGATGATCCCGGCACCGAGATCGCGGAGCTCATCTGGAGAAACGCCCTTCACCGAGGCCTGCGTCCCCACCGGCATGAAGATCGGCGTGGGAAAGCTCCCATGCGGTGTGTGGATCACGCCTGCACGGGCACCCGTCATCTCATCTCTGCGGATCAGCTCATAGGTAATCGCTGCCAATCATCCACCGCCATTCTCAAAACACGCTATATCATACCATAAAAGCAAAAGATTTTCAAAACACAAAAGCCTATCCTCTTCGCGCCAGTTCCTCCCGCAGAACACGTCTCATCAGCTGTGTGTCAGGACGCACGCCTGTCCAGAGGAAGAAGGCCTCTGCCCCCTGCGCCGCAAGCATCATCTCGCCGTTGATCGTCTCGTGCCCCTGTGCCGCAGCCTCACACAGAAAGCGCGTCTCTGCCGGGGTATAGATCAGGTCATAGACGAAAGCCGAGGCACCCAGGAGTGATACATCCACCGGAGGGATCTCCTCAATATGAGGCGTCATCCCCATCGGCGTTGTCTGAACAACGATGTCAGCAGAGGAAAAAATCTCTGTAAAATCCGGGTCGTCAAAGGAATATGCACACACATCCCCATCTGCCGTAAACTCGGCACACAGTGCGGCTCCCTTGGCATGGCTGCGCACGCCGACGCAGACCGAAGAGATGCCGCTCTGCAGGAGGCCCCAAAGGACAGCGCGTGCTGCGCCTCCTGCCCCGATCAGGACGGCCCGCTTTCCTGTCGGATCGACGCCTCGCGCTGCAAATCCAGCGAGGAAGCCGGCAACGTCGGTATTATGCCCGATAAGCCGACCATCTTCCTGCACGACAACCGTATTGACCGCACGGATCCGCTGCGCATCCTCGCTCAGCACATCCATCAGCCCTATGATCTCTGTCTTGAAGGGAATCGTCACATTGAATCCTGCGACACCGGCATCGCGCAGCCCCTGCACCGCAGATGCAAGCGCATTTTTCCGTACAGGAAAAGCAGTGTATACATAATCAAGCCCTGCTGCACGCAGGGCTGCATTCTGTATGATCGGCGACAGGCTGTGGAAAATGGGCGATCCGATCACGCCCAGCACCTTGGTCCGCCCTGTAATCATCAGCATCATCCTCAGTTGTGTTTTCCGCGCACTTCATCGAGCAGCCCCATTTTGAGTTCATAATATGCGGGGGTCATATCAAGATAGTGCTCATGCGGATTCTCAAAGCGCTGCTCCTCAGGCCAGATTTCTTCAGCAAGCTGTCTGCGGACATACGCACGGATCTCATCAAGAGGCGGCAGATCCTGTACACGCTTTCCATCTTTGATGTAAAGTCGGCGCAGATTCACTGCCGAAAAGCCTTCAAAGAAACGGTTCTTCCACGGCTTACGCGGATCGACATAGCGAAACGGATGAGCAAGATCGATTTCCTCGCCCTGCACTGCCAGCATATCTGCAACCGCTTTTCCATACCGGTCATAGATGCGGTAGATATCCTTGAGTCCGGGATTTGTCAGCTTCTCTACATTCTCTGACATCTTGATGCGCGGAATGAATGTGCCCCCCCGTTCCACGGCTGCAAGTTTATAGACCGCGCCAAAGACGGGGTCCGACTTCGCCGTAATGAGACGCTCACCAACCCCGAAGCTGTCGACTTGCGCCCCCTGCAGGAGCAGTGAAGAGATGGTAAATTCATCCAGACTGTTCGACAGTACGATCTTGCAGTCCGTTAAGCCTTCTTCATCGAGTATCTTACGGATTCGCTTCGAGAGATAGGCGAGATCGCCTGAGTCGATGCGGACACCGGCAAGACGGCAGCCTCGCGGCTCCAGGACTTCGTGTGCAGTACGTATGGCGTTTGGAAGCCCTGAGTGAATGACGTCATAGGTATCAATAAGAAGGACCGTCGATTGCGGATAGAGCTCCGCATAGCCCTTGAATGCATCAAATTCATCCTCAAAGAACATGACCCAGCTGTGCGCCATCGTCCCCGCAATGGGGATGCCGAACTGCTGGCCCGCAGAAACGGTTGCCGTCATATCGACGCCGCCAATATATGCCGCGCGAGCGCCATAGGTTGCCGCATCCATATTGTGAGCACGCCGTGCCCCAAAGTCGGAAACCTTGCGCCCCTCTGCTGCACGAACAATGCGCGATGCCTTTGTTGCAATCAAAGATTGATGATTGATCTGTGCAAGTATTGCGGTCTCGAGGAGCTGTGCATCAACCACCGGAGCAACAATCGTCATTAAAGGCTCATCCGGATAGATGACCGTCCCCTCCGGCACCGAATATATATCCCCTCGAAAGCGGAAATTCCTCAAAAAATGGAGGAATTCCTCAGAGAACAGATTCTGCCGTCGGAAATATGCAATATCTTCATCTGAGTATGAAAGATTCTCGACAAACTCAATGACATGCTCCAGGCCTGCGAATATGGCGTAGCCGCCCCGGTCGGGAACCGTACGAAAGAACACATCAAAGGCAACACGCACATCGCTCTGCTGCTGATGACAATATCCATAAGACATTGTCACTTCATAAAAATCCATCATCATGGACAAATTTCGCTGATCAAACTGCGTCATAATACAGCCCCCTTTTCCGGCCCGAAAGAATCGGCGTACTTTAGGATAACATCCCGCTCATTATATCATTTTCTAAACAGTCACGCAAAAATACTTTGCCCTATTCGATTTCACGCTGTCTTGCCAAAAAATCAAGATCCTCTTTCGATAATTCTGCACGCGCCAGCAGTTCGGGCCGATGCCGCAGGGTTGCCAAAATCGACTGTTCCCGCCGCCAGCGGGCAATCTCCGCATGATTCCCGGAGAGGAGGACCTCCGGAACTGCCCTGCCCTCAAATTCACGCGGGCGCGTATACTGCGGATAACCGAGAAGCCCATCAAAAAAGGAGTCCGTCGGCGCAGACTCGGCATCGCCAAGCACACCCGGAAGCATGCGCGCAGTCGCATCAACGACAAGCATTGCAGGAATCTCGCCGCCCGTCAGCACAAAATCCCCAACGGAAATGAGACGATCCGCAAGATCGTAGATGCGTGCGTCAAACCCCTCGTAGTGCCCGCAGATCAGTATGAGCTGCTCACAGGATGCAAGTTCCTTCGCTGTATCCTGCGTGAATACATCTCCCGCCGGATCAAAGATGATCGTACTCCTTTGCATCTCATATGCAGCGGTCCTTGTATGAACATCCCGAACGGCACGATACAGCGGCTCAGGCTTCAGCACCATCCCTGCGCCGCCGCCAAACGGCGCATCATCCACATGACGATGCTTATCCGTCGAGTAGTCGCGGAAATCCGTATAGTGAATATCGAGTATACCCCGCTCTGCTGCTCTCCCGATGATGCTGCTGCCAAAAACTCCCGCAAACATCTCCGGAAAAAGAGTTACAAGATCAATCCTCATGCCGTCTCCTTATTCTCTCTTTGAATGCTTTCATTATAGCACGAACCGGAACTCGAATGATGCCCTATAAAATATTTTACGAAACCCGGCAGAAGATATATAATAGAACAGAAAACTTAAATGAACAATGGAGTACTTATGGATATTAACCTTGCCCATTTCAATACGGAGATCGGCCGAAAGAAACCCGAGAACATTCTTCACACAGATGCCCCCTGTCCCTTCTGTGCAAGAGATACCCTGACGAATATCATTGCAGCGGACGGCGACATTATACTGCTCAAAAATAAGTACCCAGTTATCGAGGATGCAGACCAACTCGTCCTCATTGAGGGAAAATCATGCGAGATCGACATCCCCGGCTATTCCAGATCCCATATGCATCGTCTGATTGCATTCGGCATGCACCATTGGACCCGTATGCGTGAGACCGGATTTTATGACGGTGTTCTATTTTTCAAGAACTATGGCCCATACGCAGGCGGAACCATGCGCCACCCTCATATGCAGCTTGTCGGTTTTCCTCATTTTCGTCCGGAGCTCGCCTTCTCCCGCAATGAGTTCGAGGGCTTGACCATTGCAGAGCAGGACGGCGTCGTATTGAATCTCTCAACCCGGCCGCGTGTCGGTTTCTGGGAGCTCAACATCATTCCGCGTGATCCGCGAGCAACCGATACAATCGCTGACTATATACAGATTGCAGTAGATTTCCTGCGCCGTCGTATGGACAGCTATAATATCTTCTTCTACAATGACGGCTCGGATATATTTATCAAAATTATGCCGAGGTTTGCCACCTCTCCTATATTCATTGGCTACAACATTCGCCTGCTCCCGTCTAATCTCCAGGAGATGCGTGATCGGATCCGTACAAGTTACTTTCAACAACGGAGTACACGATGAACGATACGGTAAACGAGACCCCGACGAAACGAAAACGCCGCCGGAAAACAGCGGTACGCAGCAGAAAAACAACAAAAAGAAAAAACACGTCCCAGCGCGGGCGTGTTTTCCGGATAGCTGTGCTCGCCATGCTTTCATGCACTGTGGCTGTCTTTCTATTCCTGCCGCAAATCTGGCAGAGCATCGGCGCTCTCCTCCCCGATGCCGAACGGCAAAAACCTGCAAATCAGCTGCACGACATCCGTGAACCCGATGCCAGCGAGCAGATCCTGCGTTTTCTCTTTGTCCGCCGTGCCATCGAGGCACGCCTCAACCGTTCAGACTACATTCCCATTGAGGATATCTCCCCAGAGCTGAAGAAGGCAATCATTGCCGTAGAAGATCGGCGGTTCTACGATCATATGGGCTTTGACATCCCCGGTATGATCCGCGCCACTCTTGTCAACATCCAGCATGGGCGCATTGAGGAAGGGGCAAGCACGATCACGCAGCAACTTGTCAAAAATCTCTTCCTTGAAAATGAGCAGACCTTTACACGAAAAGCGCAGGAGCTCCTGCTTGCCCTCGACATCGAGATCGCCTTCTCCAAGGATGAGATCCTCGAAATGTATCTGAATGTCGTATACTATGGTGCAGGCTTCTACGGCATCAATGCAGCATCCGAGGGGTATTACGGGAAATCGCCCGCGCTGCTTGATCTGCCGGAGGCATCCATGCTTGCAGGGGTCCCCAACGCCCCCTCAGCCCTCTCCCCATTCTCCGACTTTATCGCAGCGAAAAAAAGGCAGTCACTTGTACTCGATACGATGGAGGCGCAGGGACTCATCGATCAAAGGACCGCTGAGGACGCAAAAATGCAGCCGCTGCGGTTTCGCCCAAATAGTGACAGCCGCCTGAACCGCTGAATGCATCAGTGGTCAATCAGTGCCGTCCCGTCTGCAAAGAGTCCTGTACGCGTCACATAGGCCTCATTCGGATCAATGGGAAGTCCAAAGTCCCGCACCATTGTCTGCAGAATCTCGATCGGCTTCACACTACCCGCAGGAGTCACAACAATATTCATCCGGAACATCAGACGCCCGTTTTCCTGTTCGAAGGAGACGGGCGTTTTGAGGTAGTCCTTCGTCTCAATCACACGGCTCTTCTTCGGCGTCACACGATTCCACACAGCACTCTCTGCATCGTTGTAGCGCCGCACACTGTCACGCACCGCTTCCATACCTCCCTGATAGGAAACCGTAATTCGATAGCGCGCCTCGTCCGCATCTGCCATCAGCGCACGATGCTTTCCTTCCAAAATCTTAAGGCGCACAAGCTCTGCGCCGCGCGGCAGATGATCGCGCAGACGCCGCATAACCTCATTCGGAGAAAGTGCCTCCGTCATCTCGAAATCCACATATTCGGCATCACTCGCCGCCCCAAGCGAAAGAGCTGAGGCAAATGCAACCTTCATATGCGGATTGAACCCCTCCGAATATGCCATAGGAAGTCCTGCGCGCTTACATGCACGCACGAAAAGATTCGCATAATCGAGATGCGATACGTAGCGCAGTTCCTCCCCCTTTGTGATCAGCCCCCGATAAACGATCAACGTGCGTTTTTCCGGGGGATTTTTCTTATCTGCCTCGACACGTGGGGCAGCCTTTATTTCCGTCGTTGTTTTCTCTGCCGCACGCATCTTCTCCTGCGCCTCATAGTCCATAATGTCCACACCAAGAGTCGGACAGATCCCGCATCCCGTGCAGTGTGTGCGCCTGCAGTCTACGGTTAGGGATGCAGCGAGTGCCTTTTGCCACTCCGTTTTCAGAAAACGTTCAAGCACACCGGGAGATGTGTGCGCCCAGGGCAGTGGCTCGCCTATCGTGCGTGTGCGGCGGCTGAAGTATTCCCAGTCAATCCCCAGCGTTTCAAAGGCCGCAAAATACCGACTGTCATCAAACAGATCCGACCAGCCGTCGAATTTAGCCCCGTTTTTCCATGCCTCATAGAGCGCCGGAACAAGGCGTCGGTCGCCGCGCGCAAATACTCCCTCAATCACCGAAAGGCGCGCATCATGATAGTGAAACGTGATCGACCGATCCGTGATATGCTCCTTGAGCAGCTGCTGGCGGCGCTGAAACTCCTCAATCGGCAGCTGACCGAACCACTGGAACGGCGTATAGGGCTTCGGTACAAAGCAGGAGACAGAGACGGTGACCCTGCAGCCCCGCCGCCCGCGAATGTCCGTGTAGAGGTCAACAACTTTCTTCGCCAGCCGTGCAATCCCGATGATATCCTCATCCGTCTCTGTCGGCAACCCCATCATAAAATAGAGCTTTACCTGCTTCCACCCATGACGGAATGCCGCACCGCAGGCCTCGAGCAAATTCTCCTCTGTGACCCCTTTGTTAATGACATCACGGAGGCGCTGCGTCCCTGCCTCCGGCGCAAAGGTCAGACCGGATTTTCGCACCTCCTGCATCTTATGCGCAAGATCAATTGAGAAGCTGTCAATGCGCAGCGATGGCAGAGAGAAACTAAGTTTCTCCCCGGCATAGTCTGCCATCAGATCATCTACAAGGCGTCCGAGGCAGGAATAATCCGCCGAGGAAAGAGAGGTCAGACTCATCTCATCATAACCGGTACTCTCCACAAGGCCGTGTGCCATTTCCCGCAGATGTTCCTCCGTGCGTTCGCGTGCCGGACGATAGGCAATGCCTGCCTGACAGAAGCGGCAGCCGCGCGAACAACCGCGAAAAAGCTCCATCATTGCGCGGTTGTGAACAATGTCCATATAGGGCACAATCGGGTGCTCCACAGACATCACGGCATTCATATCCCGCACGACACGCTTGTATATAACAGGGCGCGCCGCAGGATGCAGCGGCTGCATTTCGCGAAAATTACCCTCCGCATCATAGATCGGCTCATAGAATGAGGGCACGTAGATGCCGTCAACGGCGAGCAGGCGCGTGAGGAACCCGTGCCTGCCCTCCGGTCTCCCTTCCGCATCCCATGCAATAAAGGCATCACAAATCTCAACGACGACCTCCTCGCCCTCTCCGATGACAAAAAAATCGAAGAAGTCTGCAACCGGCTCGACGTTGTAGACACAAGGACCACCGCCCACAATGAAGGGGGCATCCTCTCCGCGGTCACGTGCATAGATTGGAATCCCGGCAAGATCGAGCATGTTGAGTACATTCGAATAGATCATCTCATACTGGAGAGAAAAGCCAAGGAGATCAAAATCAACAATAGGACGGCGCGACTCAAGCGAAAAGAGCGGGATTCCCTTATCCCGCATCTGCTCCTCCATATCGACCCACGGCGCATAGACACGTTCCGCCGCGACATCTGTACGGCGGTTCAAAATCTCATAGAGGATGGCAAGCCCTAGATTGCTCATGCCGACCTCATAGACATCGGGCAGAGCAAGTGCAATTTTACAGCGCACAGATGTCCAATCCTTGCACACGGCATTCCATTCGCCGCCCGTATAGCGCGCAGGTTTCAGTACCGACTGCAGGATACTGTGATCGAGCTGCACCATTACTTTGTATTCCCCCATATTCATAAAAAAGAGACTGCTGCGCGAAGGCAGGCAGCCTCACAATGTTGACTCCTAAAATAACAGCTTCTGCCGCCGCAGTTGAATATTCAGCAGAATCGCGATCGCCATGATATTTGTTGTGAGCGAACTCACACCATAACTCATGAGCGGGAGCGGTATACCCGTGACGGGCATAATCCCCATCGTCATCCCGACATTGACAAGCACGTGGAATGCAATCATGGAGGTGATACCCACAGCAAGCAGCCGCCCGAACATATCGCTCGCATCCTGTGCAATGCGCATGCCGCGCCATAGAACAATCAGGTAGAGAAGAAGCAGCACGGTACATCCGACAAAGCCAAGTTCCTCCCCAACAACAGAGAAGATGAAGTCTGTATGATTCTCGGGCAGAAAGTTCAGCTGGCTCTGCGTTCCTCCAAACAGGCCCTTGCCGAAGAGCATCCCAGAGCCGATCGCAATCTTCGACTGGATGATATGATAACCGGCGCCGAGAGGGTCTACATTCGGATCCATGAACACCATAATGCGCATTTTCTGATAATCCTTCAAAAAATGCCACAGAATCGGCATTGCCGCAAGTCCTGCGCCAAAGATACCGAGAAGCAGACGCAACCGCACTCCGGCAACAAATATCATGCCAAAAAAGATCGCAAGAAAAACGAGCGATGTTCCGAGATCCGGCTGCTTCAGGACCAGCAGAAAAGGAACACCAACATAGGCGGCAACCGGAATCAGGTCGGTGAGTGTATTAAGCTGCCCTCCGCGTTTTTCCAGCATCGCAGCCAGAGCTATAATCATGATCAGCTTCGAAAACTCCGACGGCTGTATGCTGATCGGACCGAGTGCGATCCACCGCTGAGCACCAAGCGCCGTCTGTCCGACAAGCATAACCAAGAGGAGCAGAACCAGATTGAACACATAAAAGTGATTTCCGTACCGTTGGAGTATCTTGTAGTCAAAATTCATCAAAAACGCTGCAAATGCAATGTCCATGATGATCGAAATTCCCTGCCGCTGAACAAACCAGTAACGTTCCTCACTCGGTGTATTGACGTGAGTCGCGCTGCCAATGATCAGGAGGCTGATGATGACAATTGCCGCTGCTGCTGCAATCAGTGTCAAATCCGTACGGCGCAGGAGCCGCTTCGAGAGTATCATCGTTTGTGCCGCAAGTCGCTGCCGCCATGTTGAACGCTGACAACAGGAATATTGACAACAAGAGCCATCGTGTCGTTTTCGTTCTCGAGCGCAAACTCCATTTCCTGTGTATCAATATACATATACTTTGAAATCACCTGAACGATTTCCGCGCGCATATTGTCCATAATCTCCGGAGAGACATTCGCCCGGTCATTAATGATAACCAGCTGGAGGCGCCGGCGGGCAACATCACCGGAACTTTCTTTTTTGCCAAGAAGTCTTTTCAGTGCCTCAATCACGCCAATCCCTCCTTACTTTTTCCCAAAAAACTTGCCCTTGATTGTCTCCCAGAGACTATCCTTGGCAAATTCACGGAACGGAATCTCCTCGCCGCAGAGGCGGCCGACCACATCAAGATAGGCCTGCCCCGCAGGCGAGTCCTTCATCGTCACGCAGGGCTCACCGCGGTTCGTACTCGTCACAACCAACTCATCGTCCGGAATCTGACCAACACAACGAACCGACAGGATTTCATCAATGTCGTCCATATCCAGCATATCGCCCTTTTCAATCATTTTGGGGCGGATGCGGTTAACAACGAGACGAATATCATTTTTTTCCGCACGGCCAAGTTCGCCGATAATCTTGTCCGCATCGCGTACAGCAGAGATCTCCGGCATCGTTACGACGATCGCCGTATCTGCTGCGGCAATCGCAGTCTTGAAGCCCTGTTCAATGCCTGCCGGACAGTCAATAATGATGACATCGTAGGAACGGCGCAGTTCCTCGCAAAGTGCTGCGAGCTCCTCCGGGTTCACGGCACTCTTGTCCTTGACCTGAGAAGTCGGAAGCAGATAGAGAGAATCGTATTTCTTATGGCGAACAAGTGCCTTCTTATAGGGCACACGGCCCGACGTTACATCAACCAGATCATACATAATACGGTTCTCCAGACCAAGCAGGAGATCAAGATTGCGCAGTCCCGTATCGGTATCAATGAGGACAACACTCTTTCCGCGCATCGCAAAGCCAACACCGATGTTTGCCGTCGTTGTTGTCTTGCCGACGCCTCCTTTACCCGATGTCACCACATAGATTTCACTCATATTTCGAACCTACCTCTCTATTGGCTCAATGACAATCTGACCATCCTTCACATAGGCACGCTCTGCCTTGCCGGAGTCCTCCGGCTCATCCGGCGGACGCGCAACATAGTTCGCAATGCGAATCTGCGTCGGCATCAGATGATCTGCAATAATAAATGCCGTTGAATCTCCGGCCGCTCCTGCATGCACAACACCGCGACAGGTGCCTCGGATATCCACGCTGCCTCCCGCTGTGATCTGAGCACCCGGATTCACATTGCCGAAGACGATGACAGATCCCTCCGTCTCAATCGCCTGGCCTCCGCGGAGCGTCTTATCGACAACAAGCATGCGCTGCAGATCCGGCATGTCCTGCGGCGTATCCGCCGGCACAGACATCGGAGGAGCTGCGGGGGCAGGTTTCTCCTCAGGCAGAACAGGGGTCACTGCGGGCAGGGGCTTTGCCAAACGACAAATCAGCCCATGTGTCCGAAAGAGTTCCTGCATCTCTTCGAGCTCATTTTTGGAAAAACGGTCGCGCGGCACACGCACAAGCGTCCCGCGCAGAAAGAATCCGGAACCGGAGTCCAGCTTCTTGGAAAGCTCCTCCATGATCTCCGAAAAGGCCATATCGGTGGGGAAAGCGAGCATCAGCCCGTCATTTTCCCCTTTGATCTTAATCTTTTCCTCACTCATTTCCGTCCCTCACTTCTTTCCCGCATTCGCTGCTGCAACGTCCAGCCCAAACGCTGCCTCCATGATCCTGCGCCCAATCGGCACGGCCGACATAGCCCCGAAGCCGCCCTGCTCCACGATCACTGCTACCACAATATTTGGATTCGCATAGGGACCGTAAGCCACAAACCATCCGTGGTCACGTCCCTGTGAGTTCTCCGCCGTGCCCGTCTTTCCCGCGATATCAATCGGAAAGCCGGCGAAGACTCCGGCAGCCGTACCGAACTTCGTCACTTCATGCAGCCCCTCCTGTACATTGCGGATTACAGACGGGCTCACATCCAGCTCCGAGAGAAGCTTCGGCTGAAAATCCCGCACGGTATTCCCGTTCATATCCACAATGCGCTGGACAAGATGCGGCTGGTAACGTTTGCCGTTTGCTGCAATCTCCCCCATGACCATCGCCGCCTGAAGCGGCGTCACAAGGTTAAAGCCCTGCCCGATGGCTGCGTCAAAGGTCTCAGACAGATACCACTCGCCGTCCTCATAGTTGTCCGCCTTATACTTGCGGTTCGGCGCCAGCCCTTCGGCCTCGTACGGCAAATCAATTCCCGTTCGTGCCCCCAAGCCAAACATCCGCGCATAGCGTTCCAACGCATCAACACCGAGGCGATTGCCCATTTCATAGAAATAGACATTGTCCGAATGTGCCATCGCTTCCTGAAAGTTGATCCAGCCAAGCGCCTCCCCACCCGCATTTGTCTTGGGAATAATCCAGTGGTGACCCGAATCAAAGATCTTCTCCTGCGGCGTTACCTTATGCTCGGCCAAGGCCGCTGTTCCCGTCACAATCTTGAATGTTGATCCGGGCGGATACTCACCCGTAATGGCCTTGTTGTCCATCGGGTGATAGGGATTGTTGTTCAGTACATTCCAGTTCTGCGTTGAAATTCCGCCGGCAAAGAGGTTCGGGTTAAATGCAGGGCGGCTGACCATCGCAAGTACTTCACCGGTCTGCGGATTCATCACCACAGCAGCTGCCGCATGTGCATGCACAATGGCAAGCTGTTCATCCACAGCACGTTCAGCGGCTTCCTGAATGTGTTTGTCAATCGTCAGGATGAGATCATTCCCCGGTACCGGTGACTGCCTGCCAAGAATCTGCACAGGCCGCCCGGATACATCCACCTCGACTTGATCTCCGCCGTTCAGGCCGCGCACTTCCTTGTCGTAGATGCGTTCGAGTCCGAACTTGCCGATGATATATCCTGACTTATACCCCTCGTCTTTGCGGCGCTCAAGCTCCTCCTCATTGATCTCGCTTACGTAACCAAATACGTGAGCCGCGTACTCTCCATAGATATAATCGCGGATGGGAAGCACCTCGATGACAACGCCGGGATAATCATCTTTCTGCTCTTCGATGATGGTGACAATATCGGGCAGAACATCATTCTTGATGCGGATCGGATCAAAGCCGATATGTGCATCGATCTTCTTCTGAATTTCCTCCACAGGCACATTGATGAGTTTTGATACGCGGTCAATCACCTCGGGTGAAATCGGCTCTGTCAAAGGAAGCAGCGAGACCGCAAACCCCGGACGGTTGGTAACAAGAAGCTCCCCATTGCGGTCGTAAAACGTACCGCGTGCCGCCTCCGCCGGTATGATGCGGATACGGTTGCCCTCGGCAAGACGTGCGTAGAGCTCCCCCTCATATACCTGGAGATATCCGGCGCGGCCGATCAACACCGCAATGATGAGCACAATCACCCCGCTCAGGAATTGCAGGCGCCCGCTGAAATCTTCATTTTCGTTCACAGTTACACTCCGAGAATTCTCTTAATGCTCCGGATCGCGTATCCGCTTATCCAGCTGGAAGGTGCTCCAATGAATCGGGTAAGCGAAAACCAACTGAAATATGATCAGGATAAAGAGCACACGCCCCATATGGATCAGCGGGTTGAAATGATAGCCGAGCAGATAAATAATCAGTGCTGAGATCAGATATTTCGCAAGTGTTGCTGCAACGGAGGCCGTGATCGGCAGAAAGAACTGTTCCTTGAACACACGATCCGAAAATCTTCCGAAAAACAAACCGATCAGCGTCAGTGTAAACGCATGCAGGCCAAAGAACGAACCAACACTGAGATCCTGGACCAATCCAAGCACAAACCCAACCAGTGCCCCCCATGCGCTGCCGCGCAGAAAGGCATAGGAAACTGTCACCAGGACAAGAAGATCAGGCACTATCCCATAGATCGAGATAAGCGGAAGGAATGAAAATTGGAGGACAAAGAGCACAAGAAAATACAGGACAAAATAACGATATTTTTTCACGGTGCATCCGCCTTCGCCTGTGCAGCAGAAATCTGTGCCGCTGCCGCTGCGCCCGGGCTCAGCGGCATTGCCTGAATAGGAGGCGGCGGTGCCTCGCGCGAGGCCGTAATGATTGCTACATCCTCCAGACGTTGGAAATCCACTGCTGTCTCGACAACAGCAACCTTGAGAAGACCGCTGTCATCACTGTGCTGAGAGGAAACGCGTCCCACCGCAATCCCCTTCGGATAAATCCCGCCGAAGCCAGAGGTAACAATCGCATCGCCGTCCTCAACATCTGCATTGCGTGGGATGTTAACCATCTGCGGCATATAAGGATTGTCCATCGTTCCTGTGACGATCCCGTTAACACGGGACTCGGACCGCTGTATAAGCGTCCCGACAGAGGAGCGCACGTCAAGGATCAGCTGCACCTTCGAAGAGACCGGTCCAACCTCAGAGACATGCCCGACGAGCCCTTTGCCCGTGACGACCGGCATATTCTCGCGTACCCCATCCTTCGAACCGCGATCCACAACAATGGTACTCGTCCAAAGCGCTGCATCCCGTCCAATCACGCGTGCTGCAAGAAGATCAAATTGGTGTGCCGACTCCTTATAGGCAAAGAGTTCCCGCAGGCGCACATTTTCGGCCGCATACTCCTCTGCCATCGTATTTTGCTGACGCAGCTGCTCAATCTCATTCTTGAGCATTTTGTTCTGCTCATGTACCGTTGCAATTTCCCACAGATTCGATGTAATGTATTGAATCTGCTGTCCGCCGTATGAGAATACCATCTCAAACGGTGCCAGTATAGTTCCCACAGTACTGGTCGAAGCAGTTGCATGAAACCTGCCGCGCGCGGCAAAGAAAATGATGCAGAAGAGCGCAAGCAGAACAAAGAGCAGCGCCCATATTTTGCGTCCTGCCTGTCTTGCCCGTCCGATACGGTCGATCATTGCTTCAATTTCTTCGAGGACATAACAACACTTTTGAGCAATCCGATATTTTCAAGTGTCCGTCCCGTCCCTTCTCCAACACAGGAGAGAGCATCCTCGGACACGAGCACAGGCATCCCCGTCTCATGGGAGAGCAGCTTGTCCAAATTCATGAGCAGTGCGCCGCCGCCCGTCATCATAATGCCGTGGTCCATGACATCCGCAGCAAGTTCCGGTGGTGTCTTCTCGAGAGTACTCTTCACTGCGTCAATGATCTTATAGATCGGCTCATTTAGTGCCTCGCGGATCTCCTTGGCATGAATCGTCAGCGTCTTGGGCAGACCGCTCACAAGATCGCGTCCGCGAATGTCCATCGTACGGTCTGTATCCGGCGTCACAATCGCCGTCCCGATCGTGATCTTAACCTCCTCGGCGGTACGCTCGCCAATCATGAGATTATACATGCGCTTGATATACTGAACAATGGAGGAATCCATCTCATCCCCGCCGATACGGATCGATCGGCTCGCCACAATGCCGCCGAGCGAAATGATTGCAATCTCTGTTGTCCCGCCGCCGATGTCGACGACCATGCTGCCCGTCGCTTCCTCAACAGGAAGCCCCGCACCGATCGCAGCTGCCATAGGCTCCTCAATCAGATATGCCTCACGAGCTCCAGCCTGCTGCGCCGCATCGATAACAGCACGCTTCTCAACCTCTGTAACGCCGGAAGGAACCCCGACCACAACGCGGGGACGCACAAACGACTTGGATCGCATCGCCTTGCGGATGAAGTACTTGAGCATCGCCTGCGTCACGTCAAAATCTGCAATAACGCCGTCCTTCATCGGACGGATTGCAACAATATTTCCGGGCGTACGGCCGATCATCTGTTTTGCCTCCTCGCCCACGGCAAGGACATCGCCCGAATCACTTCTTATTGCAACAACAGAGGGTTCACGAAGAACAATTCCGCGCCCTTTGACATGTACCAGCGTATTTGCCGTACCGAGGTCAATCCCCATATCGTGTCCACCAAAAAGACCAAACATTGTAAATGGAGTCTCCTTCCGCAAAATTAAGATGCATTCGTATCAATAATTCCATCGCACATGTTGTACAATGACAGACATGTAAAGCAAGTATAGCATAAGCAAGCTTTTTTTTCCATGAGATTTTATTGGGAAAATATGGCAAATCCTTTGGTTTCCACACTTATATCAATTAGGACGATATGACCATATTTCTTGACGGGCCGTATGCTTTCCACTATAATAGAAATAATAATTAGCACTATTAAGGAGACTGAAGCGAATGAACATTCAATCGAGGCTGCTGACAGTGGACTTTTATAACTGCAAAGGGGAAAATTATATCAGCGAAGAGATACTGCGCGCAAAAGTCTCCGAGGGACTTACAGCGCTTAATCTCGTCCCCCTGCAGATCATCAGCGACATACAGGAAAACGGACATATATCTCTCATGGCACTCCTGCCGGACGGGCACCTTGCCCTTCATGTGCACCCCAATCTCCGCCATGTCTCTCTCGATATCTATCTCTGCGCAGAGGATGCCGCTCTTGACCCGATTGCCCATATGATGCGCAAGACATTCCAACCCGAAAAAACGAAGAGCACCCATCTGCGCCGCGGCGATTTCCGCTCCCCAGCGGAGATTCGTCCCAAAACAACAACACGGGTGGCGCCCATTCGCAAAATCAAAAGCACAGGCGCCAAAGTCATACGTATCCTCGCACGGCGCAACAGAAGCTGAAAATAAAAAAAGGAGCATTCTCTCAATGAGAATGCTCCTTTTTTTATGAGCGTGTATTCCGCACACATACACTACATAGTATAGATGTACTGCACAAAAAAGACCCATCCTGCGGATGAGCCCCTTTTGAAAGGTCAGATTAGTTTTGCGGTACCATAGTCTTTTGACATTGCGGGCAGTATCCGAAGAAATACATCTGCTGCGAAACAATACGATACCCCGTAACAGACGCTACATTCTTATCGAGAGTAGGGAGTGCTGTAAGCGGAACATCTGCGACCTTGTCGCAGGCAATACAGCGAACGTGAGGATGCACCGATATATCCGCATCGTAGCGGAATGCCTCCTCACCCACATTCAGCTCACGCACAATACCGATCTCACAAAACGCATCGAGAGACTTATAGACGGTAGCAAGGCTCATCGTCGGATAGTTCGGACGCAATTCCTTGTAGAGAGCCTCTGCAGTCGGATGCTCCTCCGTCGCCGCGAGTGCAGCATAAACCGCGAGCCGCTGAGGCGTTACTTTTTTCTTATTCTGCCGCAGGATATCCGTAACTTCGTTCAGTGTCAACATCGTATGTTCACGCATAATTATTCCTAACTTCTCATTATCCCAAAACTAAAATCATTATTACTTATGCATTATAATACTCTATCTGAAAACTCCTGTCAATAGTCCCTCCTCATCTTCTCCTCAGCAAATGAATATCTTGCCTTTTCCATCACAGGAAAGTCATGCTATAATAAAAAATATTTCGGGCAGCATGAGCATAAAAGGAATCCTGCCCTCCTGCAAGAAAGGTTTGATTGCATGCGTATTTCCGATATTCCCGCTGCCATTGCACGCGAACTCTCCATTCGTCCGCAGCAGGCAGCTGCAGTGATGAGCCTCCTCGATGAGGGCAATACCATTCCGTTCATTGCACGTTACCGCAAAGAGGCAACCGGCTCCCTCGAAGATGAAACACTGCGTCAGATAGAAACGCGTCTTTCCTATCTGCGCAGCCTTATCAAACGCCAGGAAGAGATTCTGGCACGCATTGAGGAACAGGGGAAACTGAGCAATCCGCTGCGCGAGGAAATCGAAAATGCCGAGAAACTCCAAACGTTGGAAGATCTCTATCGACCTTATAAGCAAAAAAAACGCACGCGCGCATCCATTGCCCGTGCACGCGGACTGGAACCGCTCGCAAATGCAATGCTCCTTCAGCGGGAGACCGCCGGTGCGGCAGAGGAATATGCCGCCGCCTTCGTGCATCCGGAAAACGAGGTGCCGACAGCTGCCGATGCCCTTGCCGGCGCACGCGACATTATCGCTGAGACCATTGCGGAGGACGCAGATCTGCGCCGGCAGATACGTGAAAAAATTTGGAATCACGCAGTACTCGAAACAAGCCTCGACAGCGAAGCAGAGGATGCCCAAGTATTTCAAATGTATGACGGATACAGTGAACCCGTTCGAACACTTCCATCACACCGCATCCTCGCGATCAACCGCGGAGAGAAGAAAGGCTGCCTCTCCGTCCGTATTCTGTTCGACCACGAGGCACACATCGACTGGATTGCAAAGCGCATCTATCAGCGCCCTTCCATCTTTGCAGATGAACTGCACACAGCCGCTGCAGACGGATATAAGAGGCTTCTCTTCCCCGCGCTTGAAAGAGAGCTGAGGACCCAGCTGACAACGCTTGCCGAGGAAAAGGCGATCAAGGTATTCGGCCGCAATCTGCGCCAGCTCCTTCTCCAGCCTCCGCTTGCAGGCCACACGGTACTCGGCCTGGACCCCGGCTACCGCACAGGCTGCAAAATGGCTGTTGTGGACCCGACAGGAAATGTTCTTGCAAGCGGCGTAATCCATGTCACACAGAGCGAAAATGCACGAAAGTCAGCAGCACAGGCAGTCCTCAAGCTGATCAGGGAACATGCGATTACACTGATCTCTATCGGCAACGGAACAGCATCCTATGAGACGGAGCAATTTGTTGCCGGACTCATCCGAGACAATTCGCTCGAAAATCTCCGCTATCTCATCACAAATGAGGCAGGCGCTTCCGTCTACTCTGCCTCCCAGCTGGCAAAGGAGGAGCTCCCCGCCTATGATGTAACCATACGCGGAGCCGTCTCCATTGCTCGGCGGGTACAAGACCCGCTCGCCGAACTCGTAAAAATCGATCCGCAGGCAATCGGTGTCGGACAGTATCAGCATGATGTCAGCCAGAAGGAACTGAAAGAAACGCTGGATGCCACGGTCGAGGATGCCGCGAATCATGTCGGTGTCGATTTGAATACGGCTTCCCCTGCGCTGCTGAACCGTATCGCAGGAATCAACACAGTAATCGCAAAGAATATTGTCGCCTACCGCAATGAGAACGGCAGATTTTTAAATCGCGCGGGACTCCGCAAAGTCTCCCGCCTTGGAGATTCCGCCTTTACTCAGTGTGCCGGCTTCCTGCGCATCTATGATGGAGCGACGGCGTTGGACAGTACGGCAATCCATCCGGAATCCTACGAATGCGCACGGGCCATACTCAAAGAACTCGGTGCAAGCGAAAATGATCTGAGTGATCGCATAAAACTCCCCCTCATTGCACGCAAAACGGCAGAGGTGAATCCTGCCGCTCTCGCAAAAAAACTGGGGGCCGGCATTCCGACCGTCACAGACATCCTAAAGGCAATTGCCCGTCCGGGACGTGACCCACGCGAGGATCTTCCCGCCCCGCTCACGCGGCAGAATATTGTAAAACTCTCGGACCTCAGCGTGGGAACCATCCTGACCGGTATGGTGCGCAATATCACTGACTTCGGCGCATTCATCGATATCGGACTGAAACAGGCGGGACTGCTCCACATATCCGAAATAAGCCATCGCCGCGTCCGGCATCCCCTCGACGTACTCTCTGTCGGCGATACGCTGAATGTTATGATAATCAGCATTGATGAGCAGCGCGGACGTATCGGTCTTTCGCTCAAACGCATGGAAAAGGAAAAGTCGCACGCATGAATCTTCTGGAACAAACAATTGCAGCCGTCTCTCCCCCCAGCACCGCATTGACGGATGACGTGCGCAAAGTATTTGCCGCACATCGGCCGCTGAACTTTGGCCGCCTCGAAAACGCCCTGCTCCGCTATATTTCTATCACAGGACAGCGTCACCCTGCGCCCCCGCAGACAAGCGTCATCATCTCATGCGCAGATCACGGCGTCGCTGCCGAGAGCGTCAGCGCTTATCCGCCTGAAACCACTCTGAACATGATGTGCAACTATCTGATTGCACATGGCGGTGCAGCCAACGCTGTTGCAAACTATGCAGAGGCCCGGCTCATCGTTGCGGATCTCGGAGTAAATGCAGATACACAGGAAATTCCGGGCCTTATACACCGCAGCATCATGCGCGGAACGGCAAATATGACAAAAGGTCCCGCCATGACCCGTGAACAAGCCATACAAGCACTCGAGACCGGCATCGCTCTTGCCGATGCACGTGCAGAATCTGGAGACTCCTGCATCCTCCCGGGAGAGATGGGTATCTCCAACACAACCTCGAGCGCTGCAATTGCCGCTGCCCTGCTTCGGCTCACTCCAGAGGAGGTCACGGGACGCGGAGCAAACATCTCAGATGCACGCCTCACGCACAAAATTGAAATTGTACGCCGTGCTCTTGCAGTCAATGCACCGGACCCAAACGATGGCCTGGATGTCCTTGCAAAAGTCGGAGGATTCGAGCTTGGCTGCATCGCCGGCCTTATTCTCGGTGCAGCCGCACGTCAGATGCTTGTCATATTGGACGGAGCAAATACGACATCAGCAGCTCTGATCGCACATTCTCTCGCCCCCACATGCACACATTTTATGCTTGCCTCCCATGCGTCACTGACTGAACACTCACAGCCGCATGCCCTTCGACGCATGGGGCTCACACCTGTACTCCGTCTTGATATTCGACTCAGCGAGGCGGCAGGCTCCTCGATTGCCCTCCGGATGCTCAACCAAATGATCAGTGTATGGAACACCTTGGACGGAGCAGCGAGCGATCTCCAGCCTTTTGCCATCCCGACAGAAGGAACTGCATGCACACATGAGGCCGCCTCTGCCCCTCCATTGAAACGGGAAGCAATGGATGCCTGTCAGTACCGTCTGGATAACCTTGCCAAGCCCATCCACAGCCTTGGCTATCTTGAGAGAATTGTCGTACAGCTTGCGGGCACAATGAACTGCGAACAGCCGCCCCTTGATACCAAGTCGGCACTCTTGCTCATTACAGAGGAAGAACAGCTCCCTGCTGATCTCAGTCGTATCCTTGCTGCCATCACCAAAGAGGCAGGTACTCCCGTCCATATTCTCCCCATATCATGTGACACAGCAGCATATGAGGCAGCGCATGCCCTTGCACGGACCTATCCGCTCCTCATCCTCGGCACCCATGAAAAGAAGGAGAACGCGGCCATCTCCGCCGCACTCACAAGTGTCTTGAAAGGTGCAGCGGCCGGCGGCAGTCTCATTCTTCCCGGCGATACGATAACAGACAGAGCTGCACAAAACGCCTCCGAAGAGGATTCCAGCCTATCCAGCCATATCCTTCACCTCCTGCCCGATATGCTCACCGTCGATGCGGAGCTCCCTGCAGGAATCGCGGGGATTCTCGGCATGAACATTGTACGCTCAGCACTCCATGTCATCAACGATATGAAAACCTTCACCGAAACAGGCGTAGCTGTTGCCATTGACGGTGCAGGAGCCGGACGCCAAGTGCGTGAACGGACATAATAAATATCCACCCGCTATGCGGGTGGTTTTTTTGCTCTTAGATCTCTGCCTCAAGCAGTCCTTTTTTGAATACCTTGCCGATGGTACCAAACTGAAAGGTCGCCGGCTCTTTGACCGTAAACCTTCCATACGTATTTCCGGCGCGGTAGTTCGAACTGAATGCCTCACGCATTCCGCCTGCTGTATGCATCTCTTCGCCATAAACGAGGAATGGATTCGGCACAACCGCAAAGAGATTGTTGCCGAGCGGCATCCCCCAGAAGTCTGCGTCACGCGTCGGGGTGACTGCAACGAAGCGCGGCTCCAATTCCGGGCGGCTGTGGCGCAGCTGCATATTGGTACAGCGCATTCCCTGGACTCCATAGAGTTTGATGAAGTCGTCCTGTGCCCTCTTCTTCTGAAACATCGTTCCTGACACATCATAGAGCGCATTGTAGTCCCGGACGTAGTCCGCTGCACGTTCTGCAGGCGTACGCTCGCGCAGATCATGCACCGGGATCTGCTCCAATGCAGCCTCAGCAGTTTTTTTCCGCACCGCATCGTTCTGCTTTGCCCGGTCACTTCGGCTCGGCTCCTTGCCGCCCGTAGCACGCGCATAGCTCCCTGCTGCACGCTCCATCGCACTCGCAGCCCTGTCCTGAATGTCCGGCGGTGCAGGCGAAGCAGCGGGAGCTGCATAGGCACGCGACAGTTCGCGCTTTGTCTCCTCATCGAGGAGATCGCTCACCGTGGGAGCGGTACGTGTGGCAGCCGTATTTTCCTCGGCAGCAGGATCGTCTGTCTTCGGGGAACATTCCTTGCCGCCCACAGGAACACTGCTGCCCAGTGCACGCTCTGCATGCTCCAGGCGCTGCACCAGTTCGTCGATACGACTCTGCTGACGCAGCGCCATCTTTTCGAGAAGCGTCACCCGCTTCGCGAGTTCATGAATCCGTGTCAGTTCGTCGGTTCCCATTCCCCTGATCGACTCCTTAAATCTCGATCGAATGAGCACGCGCAAGCGTTTCGCGTGCCTCGTTCACAATGCTGTCAATGATGCTTTTTACCGGTTCGATCTTGCGCAGGAGGGTCAGTGTCTCACCTGCCTGCACCATGCCGTTGACAACATCGCCGTCCACCGCTGCAAGACGGTTCGTGCCCGTTGCACGATCCAGCAGCTCCTGACGGGTTGCCTTGCCCGAGAGCTCGAGAGCGACAAATTCCTCGGAGAACTTGTTCTTCACGCCGCGCACCGAGCCGCCGATTGTAAAGCCTGTCACGATCGTATCCGTATCCACCGACGCAATCAGCTTTTCCTTCACATTTGCGTGAACAACGCACTCCTCGGCAACGAGGAAACGGGTCCCCATCTGAATGCCGGAGGCACCCATGAGCAGGGCAGCTGCAAGTCCGCGTCCGTCACCGAATCCGCCTGCCATGATGACCGGAAGAGAGACCTCGGGAATGACCTGCTCCATCAGCGGAAGCGTTGAAAGCACGCCGATGTGTCCGCCTGCTTCCATGCCCTCGACAACAATCGCGTCTGCCCCTTTTTCCTCAACGCGCTTTGCGAGTTTTACGCTCGGGACAACAGGGATGACCTTTACGCCTGCCGCATGGAGTTTCTCGAAATAGGGTACGGGATTGCCCGCGCCAAGTGTGACAAATGCGGGCTTCTCCTCGCAGATGACGTCCACGATCTCATCCTTGTTCGGTGCCATGAGCATGACGTTCACGCCGAACGGGCGGTCTGTCAGCGTACGGCAGCGGCGAATCTCATCGCGCGTAAATTCCGTCGTGCGTCCGCCCGTCGAGATGATGCCCGCACCGCCCGCATTGGATACCGCAGAGGCAAGGTTTGCCTCCGAGATCCATGCCATGCCGCCCTGAATAATAGGAACCTCAATCCCCAGCAGTTTCTTCAGCTGATTTTCCATACTACTACCTCCATAACACATTATTTACTCTATATACGCTCTATGCCGGCAACAGCATAGGCGGACATTCCTTCACCGCTGCCCGTAAATCCGAGCCGCTCCTCTGTGGTCGCCTTCACATTCACATCCCCAAGGTCAAGCCCAAGGATGCGCGCAATATTCTCGCGCATCGCCGGAATATGAGGCTGAAGCTTCGGTGCCTGTGCAACAATGGTTGCATCCACATTGCCGATGGCATACCCCTCGGCACGAATGAGACGCACAGCCTCTGCAAGCAGCTTTCCGCTGTCTGCCCCAGCAAAACGCTCGTCCGTATCCGGAAAGTGCTTTCCGATGTCCCCCAGCGCTGCTGCGCCGAGCAGCGCATCGGAGACCGCATGCAGGAGAACATCAGCATCCGAATGCCCCAGCAGTCCCTTCTCATAGGGAATGTCCACACCGCCAAGGATCAGCTTTCGCCCCTCGACCAGACGATGTACATCGTAGCCGATTCCAACTCTCGTCATTCTCCGTCCCCCTTGCGCCGGCGCACAACCCCGCCGAGAAGACGCTTGGCCTCATGCACGGCAGTTTTCATCAGTTCTCCCGCACCCATATCGCTGCGCAGGATCGCCTCCGCAACAATCATGTCTTCGGGAGTCGTTACCTTAATATTGCTATACTCCCCCTTAACGATATGAACAGGAACACCGATGCGCTCCACAAGGCTCGCATCATCGGTCCCGAGGAATCCGTCCTCCTCCGCGCGGCGATTTGCCTCGATCAGAATCTCCTTGCGGAAGCCTTGCGGCGTCTGCACCTGCCAAAGACTGCTGCGCGCAGGTGTGGAAACAACAACATCATTCTCTGATGCGATCTTAATTGTATTTTTCTCCGGCACAGCAATTATCGCTGCCCCCTCTGCGCGCACAACGCGGATGAGCTCCTCAATCGTCTCGCGGCGAATGAGCGGACGCGCCGCATCGTGGACGAGGACAATATCCGCCTCCTCCGAGACCAGCGCAAGGCCGTTGCGAATGGAATACTGACGCTCAGAGCCCCCCTCGACAACCTGCCACGGAGCAAGCCCCTTGACCCGGCTGAGGAGACTCTTAACCGGCTCTATTTCATCTGTGCCGACGGCGATGATCAGTTCGCCCACCTCAGGCACTTTCGAGAATGTGAGCAGCGTACGCAGGAGCATCGGCTTGCCGGCGAGCGTCAGAAACACCTTATTCAGACCGACCTGCATGCGATGCGCCTGGCCCGCTGCCGGAAAGACCACACTAACCATATATTCCCTCCCTGCGAGCGAAACCATTACCGTGTCAGTTTCGCAAAAATCATCCGCCCTGCGGCGGTCTGGAGTGCCGAGGTCACCTCTACGTCGACAACCTCATTCATGCAGCGGAAACCGCCGTCCACAACAATCATTGTCCCATCGTCGAGATAGGCCAGCCCCTGCCCGTGCTCCTTGCCCGGCCGCACAATTTGGACGGTCATGAGATCGCCCGGAATAGCAACCGGCTTCACGGCATTCGACAGTGCATTGATATTGAGTACATCAACGCTGCGCAGCTGAGCAACCTTGTTCAGATTAAAGTCGTTCGTGATGATTTTCCCGCCGACCTCCTGCGCAAGCTGCAGAAGTTTGGAATCCACCTCCGCAATATCCTCAAAATCTGCCTCGGTAATCTCCACCTTCATGCGGGACTCCTTGCGGATCTTTTGGAGGATGTCGAGACCGCGGCGTCCGCGGACCCGCTTGAGCGAGTCCGCAGAGTCCGCGATGTGCTGAAGCTCCTCCAGTACAAACACAGGGATCAGCAGCGTCCCCTCAAGAAATCCCGTCTCACAGATATCTGCAATCCGTCCGTCAATGATCACGCTTGTATCGAGAATTTTATACCGGCGATCCGTCTGTCCGTCCCGCATCTGCGGGGGCATCTGGGTACTGCTGCGCGCCTCTCGTCCACGCGTCATCTCGCGCAGAAAACGCGGAATGAAATCAAAGGCATCCGTGATTTCCTGCTGTTTCTTGACCATGATATGGACGCCGAGATAGCCGAGCACTATGCTGAATACGATGGGAATGTAGCCGCCGACGATAGGGATCGTAGAAAACGCATCGCCCAGCAGGCGTGCAATAATGAGTCCGATGAAAAGACCTATCGCTCCGGCTATCACATCGCGGGTCGGCATCTTGCCAAGCTGCCCCTCCACCCATACAGAGAGACGTCTGAGACGCCCCGTAAAGAAAGGTGCAAGCGGATAGCCGATAAGGCCGCCCAGGACTGTTCCAAACAGAATACAGACGAGTCCTGCCAGAGAAAGTCCTAAAACAGCAAGCTCCGTTTGCCACAAAGGTGTCGAGAAGTAGGCGTTGGCTGTCGGTACGAGAAATTCAAAAAGTGTCCCGCCGATAATGGCCATGATGAGAACAATGAAAAAACGCAATACTCGTTCGAGTAACAAATATTCACCCCCTCCCACAGAAAAATAACGTTGAGCCTCCGTTTCACACGGTATTTTTCAACTCTCTCAGTATAATAAAAAAAGGTTGCATTGTCAAAATGGACTGGTATAATTATTAAAGTATTTTAATTGACATATCCCTCTATCCCCCTATAATGATAATGGTATTCAATCTTTTCTTCATTTATGGGAGGATAAAAAAATGTCGTTCAAAGGCAAAATATGTCAAGGAAGAGCCGCTGTACTGACAGCCGCCGTGCTTGCTTGCCTTAGTTCACCATACGCCTATGCATCAGAAGACATTCCGGAGGAGGATACATCAAACGTCTCAACCAAAGATATTCACGTGGAAGCGGACTTTGATAAAGAGATGCTCAAGGAAGCGCCAGAGACGAAGACCATCATCTCCCGCGCCGACCTTGACCGCAAGGGGGCACGCACACTCTCGGATGCGCTCGCTGCAGAACAGGACATCCAGATGGGAACGGACAACATGGGCCGCAAGACTGTCGGCATCCGCGGCGCGGAGCCTCGTCACACCCTCATTCTTGTCGATGGCCGCAGACTTGCGGGAGGACTGAGCAAATATTATGGTGCGACAGATGAAGTCAACCGCATCGGACTCGATGACATTGATCACATCGAGATCATTCGCGGCTCGGGCACAGCGCGCTATGGTGCGGATGCCATCGGCGGCGTCATCAACATCGTCACGAAGGTCTCGCATCGAAGAGGCGTCCGGCTGACAACCGAGGGTTCGTGGATCGACGTGAAGGGACACCAATACAACCACAGCATCGGCTACTCCACAGGTGATCTCGGCAACGGCACCTATATGGACTTCTCCTATGGCTGGAGCAAGACTGCGCCTTTCCTTTACGACCACGACGGCACCTCCATGCATTACTACGGAACTCGTAATCCGATGAGCATACGTGCTGAGTTTACGATCGGCAAGGGAGAGACGCTCACCCTCTCTGCGGATCGCCAGACCGAGGACTTGCGGAAGGATACAAAGCTTGGCAGTTTCGCAGGCGGCAGATCCATAAACATGATTGCCGGGGAGGACGCATGGCGCAATAATCTCAGCATCGACTGGAAAAAACAGACAAGCCGCGCGGACTATCGCGTTCGTCTCTATCAGACAGAGCATAATTCTGACGTGAATTATGACGTTTTCGGACGAGGCGTCCCCTATCGCCATTTCTACTTCGATTATTTCAACCGCATGGACAATGTGCTCGAAGCATCGGTCGGCATGATGGCACATGATAAACACTATGTCACCGTCGGTGCAGACTATCATGATGAATACGGCGAAGGAACACGAATCTACGTTCCGGGACAAACAGCGACGCAGGAAACACGTATCTATACCTTCCCGAACCCAAGTGATCCGCTTAACCCAAATAAGCGCTCCTATACCGGCGATGTCTATAAAACCTCGCTGAACTACTACAGCGCCTACATCATGGATGACTGGCAGGTCGGCAAGAAGCTTCTCATCATCCCCGCACTGCGCTATACAAATCACAGACATTTCGGCGTGAATATTTCCCCATCCATCGGCGCAACATACAAGGCGCGCAACAATGTCCGCATCAAGACGAATATCGGTACGAGCTTTGCCACGGGAGGCATCGCCGAACTCTATCACGACTGGGAGATGTATGAACCTTCACTGAACCCCACTCCCCCTATCCGAAACGGCTGGCTGTTCGAAGGCAACCCCGAGTTAAAACCCGAGAAGGCCCTCAATATGGACATCTCCATCGAAAAGGATTTTGATAAGAAGACGAGTGCAAAGATCACGCTCTTCCGGAACAATTATAAAGACTATATGCAGATCAAATATAAGGGAGAAAAAGACAGCAAGAATCTATATGGACGCACCTATTATGATACGCATATACGATATCCGGACCCTTGGGGGTTCAGCAGCTATGATGATCTTGTGGCAGCACTTCAAGCAGCAAACAACTGGACGGACATTGAAAACAATGTGATTGACGACTCAGCTTATGCAAGCGGTATTCCGGCTACGGATGATGTCTATACCTACGCAAATATTTCAAAGGCACGCACGCAGGGCATTGAGGCAGAGGTTTCGCACCAGATGTCTCGAGATTTCAATATAAAGGCAGGCTATACCTATCTCGACGCCTATGATCGCCAGACCGGCAGCCGTCTCGAGGGGCGCGGCCGTCATATGTTCAATCTTACGATGACATACAATGACCAAAAACACGGCTGGCGCGCCACATTCTGGGGCGACTACACGCGCAATTACCTCGATATCCGCGACCGTGTGGCGACGGGACGTATCCTTGGCGGTGCCGGAAATTTGGAATACGTCGACTTCACCAATCCCAATACAGGAGAGGTCTATCGTCTCTTCAAGAACGAAAGTGATGCGAAAAAATACATGCGCGGCGATATTGAGCACGGCTTCACCCGCGAGAAAGTCGCCCGCGAAAAGAACTATGGTCTGTGGAATCTCATGGTCGAGAAGGACTATCACCACTTCCTCACGTTCTACGCCGGCATCACGAATCTGTTCAATCAATACGATCCATACCTTGGTATGGCAGGGCGCATCTACCGCTTCGGTATGCGCATGACATTCTAAATTCTATAAAGGAGCAACAACATATGTCAGGTTTCGAAAGTGCAGTACATCTCTTTCACAGCGGCGGACTGGTCATGTATCCCCTGCTCATTCTCTCACTGATCACATTTGCAATTGCGGTGGAGCGTTTTTACTACTATCGCCTCAACCGCAAAGGTTCGCGCACGTTCTTCCACGGCGTCTATCATGCCGCTGTGCAAAAGGACTGGGATACGATCGACAAGCTCTGCAAGGAATTTCCTTCCGCAATCAGCCGCATCGTTGAGAGCGGTATAGAGAATGCCGGCACAGAGACAGCGATGAAGGGCGCATTCTCGGACCGCATGTCCATGGAAGCGATCAATTTCCGCCGCTATCTCGACTACCTGAGCGCAATCGTCACGATTGCCCCTCTGCTCGGTCTGCTCGGTACGGTCACAGGTATGATCCAGACCTTCAGCGTCCTTGACGAGGGCGGCGGTGCCGCTGCAATCACGGGCGGTGTCGGAGAGGCCCTGGTTGCAACGGCATCGGGTCTGTGCGTTGCCATCATCGCATTCTGCGTCTACACCTACTTCAGCCATCAGCTGGATGCTGTCGTAACAGATACAGAGCGTCTCTGCGCAACGATTGTCAGTGCGAAGAAAGAAAGCTGGGATGAAAAATGAATTTTAGCAATCATCGACTGAAAAAGAAGCCGGAGTTCATGATCATCCCGATGATTGATATCATCTTCTTCCTGCTTGTCTTCTTTATGATGAACAGTCTTCAGACAGTTGCACAGAGGGCCCTCGCCGTCCAGCTCCCGCAGGCGCAGAGCGCATCTGCCCCCGCACAGCTGCCCATTATCATGACAATCGACGATCAGGGCCATATTACCATTGACAACAAGCCCGTGAGCATCACAGAATCTGCGGCCATTATGAAAGGTCACATGGCAGAGAATCCGAATGCAGCGGTTGTTCTGCAGGCAGACAAGCGCACAGCGCACGGGCAGGTTGTCGCAGTCATGGACATGCTCAAAGGAGCGGGGGTAAAGAAACTCTCGATCGCGGCAGAACAGAAGGGATAGATATATGGATCAACACCTTTCATGGGGTAAGGCCTATATCGTCTCTGCTGCCGTCCACCTTCTTCTCTTCCTGCTGCTCGCAGCCGGTTTAGGTATCATTGTCGCAGAAAATGAGCAGCAGGTCTATGAGATTGATCTGCAGGCATCTGATTTCAGCCAGGGCAGCGGTCATGCCGGAGGCGGCGGAGGCAGCGAAAACCTCTTCCCCGAACCGCTCAAGGCGGAAGAAGTGGCAAAACGTGTCGAGACGGTACAACAGACCATACCAGCCCATACTCCCACTGCTGTGCCCGATGCGACAGTTCCGACAAAGGATGCGGTTTCTGTGCCGACGCAGAAGAGTTCGTCTGACACCCCGCCATCCGCGTCCTCTGCAGAGGGATCATCTGGTTCAGGCGAATCCGGAAGCGGCAGCGGAACCGGAGGAGGAAGCGGTTCAGGCTCTGGAACAGGCAGCGGCGACGGCACAGGCGACGGTCAGGGAACAGGCTCCGGATCCGGATCGGGACAAGGCTCCGGTGACGGCAACGTATCCGGTACGGGTAGTTCTCCGTTCGATACAAACGGGTTCTGGGCCGCTGTCAACGCGAACAAGGAATATCCCTACATGGCGATAAAGCGCGGCCTCGAGGGAACGACACAGATCGTCACGACAATCAGCAGCTCCGGTGCGATCACAAATGTGCGAGTTTCCAACCCCTCGGGATACAGCATACTCGACGATGCAGCAGTATCTGCCGCATATGCCGTCGGCAGTTATCCAAACCCAACGGGCAAAACAGTAACCGTAACAACAGACGTTAGCTTCACTCTTCGATAACAAAAAAGCAGGCAGTGACGGAACTTCCGTCACTGCCTGCTTTTTACTTACTTTTCCTCGAGCAGTTGAACCAATTCGTCGTAATCCCGGCGCAGCTGCTCATAGTCATCCATCATCTGGAGAACCGTGAGCGTAGTGATGCGCTGCACATCGAAACTGCGCACCTTCTTCGACATCTCCTTGATGCGGCGGTCGCTCTCCGCTGCGAGACGCTTAAGCCGTTCCGGCTCATCCGTCTTCAGCTGATAGGTCTGGCCGAACATCTCAACGGCGACCCGCTGTACCGTCTTCTTTTCCTCTGTCATGGCTTTCACCGCCTTTTATCCGCGGAGTTCCGCATGCAGCTGTTCCTCTGCCGCACGCAGAATATCGGCAAATGCTGCATCCACTTCCTCATCGGTCAGTGTCTTATCATCGGACTGGAAATGCAGATGGAACGCCATACTCTTCTTTCCCTCTGTCACCTGCTTGCCCATATAAACATCAAAGAGGGTCGCCCCACGGAAAAATTTCCCGCCTTTCTTGGCGATCACGCGCTCGATCTCCGCCGTCGTAATGTCTGCGTCTACGAGAATGGCAAGATCACGGGTCGATGCCGGATACTTCGGCAGCTGCGTAACCGATGTCTTTTTTTTGCGGTAGCGCAGAAGACTCTCGGCATCCATCTCGAAGATATAGACATTCTGAGGAATACCAAAGTTCGCCGCAATGGTTGGATGCACCTCCCCAACCACAGCTATGACATCGCGCCCCTTCTTGAAGAATGCCGTCTTTCCGGGATGCAGGGCAAAATGCTCGCCGCGTTCCACGGTGTATTTCTGCACGTCGATCGCCGTGAGGAACCGCTCGACGATTCCCTTCATATCGTAGAAATCAACCATCTCATTGTTCGTATCCCATGCGATCGGGCTGCGGCGTCCTGTAATGAGTCCCACAACCTTCATTTTTTCATCGGCAAGCTCCGTAACGGGCAGTGCCTTCGGGAAAAATACCGGTGCAATGTCAAAGAGACGGAGATCCATATTCTTACGTGCGGCATTGCGTGCTGCATTCTCAAGTACACTCGTAAGGAGTGTTGTCCGAATGAGGGGATACTCATCTGTCATCGGATTCATGATGGGGATTGCCTGACGCAGCGGACTGTCTGACGGAACACCAAGCTTATCGAGGGTCTTCTCGCTTGTAAAGCTGAACGAGAGCTCCTCCGTCATGCCAAGTGCGGCAAGTGTCTCGCGCATCGTATCGACAAAGTCCTGCATCTCGCTTGTAAGCCCCTTCTGGACCGCCCCCATCGGGAGACGCGCAGCAATATTGTCGTAGCCGTAGAGACGTGCGACCTCCTCAGAGATATCCTCCATCATCGTCACGTCAGCACGCCATGAGGGGACATCAACCCGATAGGTCTCGAGCGATGTCTCCTCAATCCCGAAGCCAAGCGAACGGAGGGCAGACGCCATCCAGTCACCGGGGATGTTCGTTCCGATGCGTTCCCCCACCTTGCGTGCACTGAACTCCAACACTGTCGGCACACGGGGGGACGGATAGACATCGACAACACCCTTTGCTGCAGTGCACGCACCCATCTCTGCAAGAAGCTGTGCAGCACGTGTCACCGCACGGATGGTTCCGGTTTCATCTACACCGCGTTCAAAGCGGCCGGAGGATTCGGAGTGCAGCCCGATCCTACGTGCTGTGCGCCGGATCGCGGGGCCGTAGAAAGACGCCGCCTCCAAGATGACCGAGGTAGTCCCGTCGGTAATCTCGGATTCAAGGCCGCCCATAATGCCTGCAAGCCCCGCCGGCTTTTCGCTGTCGGCGATAACAAGCTCATCCCCGACGGCAACACGGGAGGAATCATCCAGCGTATGCAGATTCTCCCCCGGATCCGCGCGGCGTGCTGTGAGCGTGTGCCCTGCGACAGCATCATAGTCATAGGCATGGAGCGGCTGCCCCAGTTCAAGCATAACGAAGTTCGTCACGTCGACCACGTTGTTGATCGATCGGATGCCTGCGCCATGCAGGCGGTCGACAATCCACGCGGGCGACGGAGCAATCTTCACATCACGCAGAACACGCGTAGAGAAACGGCGGCAGAGTTCCGCATCTGCAATCTGAATTGTTACGAGGTCAGCACTCTTTTCGCTGCCATTCTCCTCCACCTCGATGACGGGGAGGCGCAGCTCTCTGCCCGTAAGCGCCGCAACCTCGCGCGCGATACCGATCACGCTGAAGCAGTCCGCACGATTTGCTGTCAGCTCGAACTCCAGCACTACATCATCCAGCCCGAGCGCCTCTGCCGCAGGAATCCCCACGGGCGTATCCGCAGGAAGAATGTATATGCCGTGAATCTGCTCGTCAGGCAACCCCTCGGTATTGATTGCCAGCTCCCCCGCCGAGCACATCATGCCGTTCGATGGAATTCCGCGCAGCTTGCCCTTGGAGATTTTCTTCCCGTCAGGAAGGACCGATCCGACCATGGCAGTGGGAACAATATGCCCTTCGCGCACATTCGACGCACCGGTAACAATCTGAATGAGTTCTTCTTTCCCGATATTCAGCTGACAGACCAGAAGATGATCCGAGTCCGGATGCGGCGTGATCTTCTCAATCCTGCCCGTAACAACCTTTTCCAGTCCCTCATCGGCGCGCACAATACGTTCCACGGGAATCCCCGCCATCGTGAGACGATCTGCTATTTCCTCCGGTGTCTCGTCAATATCCACATAGTCCTTCAGCCATTTGATGGAAACCTGCATTGTATCGCCTCCTTAAAACTGGTGCAAAAACCGTACGTCGTTGTCATAGAACAGGCGCAGATCATCCACACCGTAGGCGATCATTGCAATGCGCTCAACACCCATGCCAAATGCAAACCCCGATACCTGCTCAGGATCATAGCCGCTCATACGCAGGACGTTCGGATGCACCATGCCCGCGCCGAGGATTTCAAGCCAGCCTGTCCCCTTGCAGACACGACAGCCTGCCCCGTGGCATGCCGCGCAGGAGATATCGACCTCGGTCGACGGCTCCGTAAACGGAAAGAAGCTTGGACGGAAACGCACCTTTGCATCCTTATCAAAGAGCTGATGCAGACACAGTTCGAGCGTTCCCTTGAGATCGGCAAACGAGATTCCCTTGTCGATCACAAGCCCCTCTACCTGCGTGAACATCGGCGAATGCGTCGCATCGTACGAATCACGGCGATAGACGCGGCCGGGAGCAATCATGCGGATCGGCGCATTCGGCTCACTCTTCTGCATCGTGCGCGCCTGCACGGGTGAGGTCTGGGAACGAAGCAGGATGTCATCCGTGATGTAGAATGAATCCTGCATATCACGTGCAGGATGATCCTTCGGCAGATTCAGCGCCTCAAAGTTATAGTAGTCGCTCTCAATCTCAGGACCTTCCTCGATCGTGAAGCCCATCTGAAGGAAGATCTTTTTGATGCGGTTCAATGTGATCGTGAGCGGGTGCAGATGTCCGACCTGCGCCGTACGCCCCGGCAGAGTCACATCGATCTGTTCCGCCGCAATCTTAGCAGTGAGCGCACGGCTCGAAAGTTCCTCCGTTTTCTCTGCAAGCAGCTGCTCAAGCTCAGCCCGTGCCTCGTTGACGATCTTGCCGATGCGCGGGCGCTCCTCCTGAGCCAGTGCACTCATGCTGCGCAGAAGTGCGGTGATCTCTCCCTTTTTTCCTAAAAACTTCACGCGAATATCATTGAGTTCACTAAGGCTGTTCGCCGTATCTGCAATCGCAGCGTAGGCGCGCTCCTTGAGGTCTCTGATCTTCTCCTCCATACAGTCCTCCTGTATGCGCACGCATGCATGCATTGGGTGCGCATATGCTTCACTCATTCAATAAAATCAACGATTAGTGTACCATATATGTCTGAAAAAATCCATATTTTACCGCAGATTCCGGCACTCAGATCAGCTGTCCTCATAAACACGGACGCGCAGAGTCAAGCCGCGCTCCTCACAGATCTTTCGGCAGAGCGCAATTTCCTCTGCATCCTCCACCTTCTCCACCACCGTAAGCACAACATTCGGGACATAGGGCCTGCAGTGTTCAGCAAAGGTCAGCATCGCCTCATAGGAGGAAATGCCGAATTTCGAACGCGTAAGCGCCAGATAGCGCTCGGCATTCGACGCGTTAAGGCTGATCGAAATGGTATCAAGCAGACCTGCAAAACGTGCGGAAAACTCATATCCGTGCTCGAGCTCCCCAAGGCCATTTGTATTGACACGCGTCGGCATATCCGGATGGTGCTCCTTAACCCACTGCAGAACGCCAAGCACTGTGTCAAGGCGAATCAACGGCTCACCGAAGCCGCAGCAGACTACCTCACTCACATATTCCCAAGGAATACGGTTGAGCTCTGCGATGATCTCCTCAATGCTGGGATCACGCTCGATCCAGAGAGAGGACTCCCGCGCCATCTCCTTCATGCTGCGCAGGCAGAAAACACAGTCGCAGTTGCAGTCGTTCGTAATATTAACATAGATGGCGCGTTTTCCTTCCGGCCGCTCCCGCAGGCTCTCCGCAATCGGAAGATAACGCCCTCCCGCATGTGTCGCATAGACGATCATAACATACTCCTAATCATACACAGAAATGAGAAAAGCTGCCGCAATGCGGCAGCTGACCGAATTCTAAGGTGCTCAGATCACCGTAAGCTCGCCCATAAATTCTTCAAACGGCAGACCATGGTTCCACGGCAAATCGAGTTCCTCGGCATAGAGAAGGCAGCGTCCAATGAAATCCGCTGCGTACTTCGTCCCCTCCGCCAGCGGAATTCCGCGTACGAGCGCTGCTGTAACAATCGCTGCGAATGCATCGCCGGAACCCGATCGATCATGCCCGACTCTGGGGTTATCAAACGAGGAGCAGATGCCGTTCTCATAGAGATAGGTCTGCACACGATCCCCGGCATGCAGTCCTGTGATGACAACATCGCGCGGCCCCATCGCTGCAATCGCAGCCGCCATTTCCCCAAGTGCATCCTCAGAGACCAGTCCTTCCTTCGGATATGGAATATCCAGCAGCTGACACGCCTCCGTGAGGTTCGGCGTCACGACGTCCGCATGCGGCAGGAGCTGGCGCATCTTCGCACAGAGCGCAGGGGTATAGGATGCGTAGAGCTTTCCGTTGTCCCCCATGACCGGATCGACAATGACCGCAGTATCCTCTTTCTTAAACATCCGGATACAGTCGAGTACGAGATCAATCTGCGCCTCTGAGCCAAGAAATCCCGTCAAGATTGCATCAAAGATCAGACCGTTCTCCGCCCAGTTTTCCATATAGGGACGCATGCGTGCCGTATAATCATCAAGATAATGATTCGAAAACCCTGTATGAACGGAGAGAATGGCCGTCGGAAGCGGGCATGCCTGCACGTGCATTGCTGAGATCAGTGGGAGCTGCACCGTTACGGAGCAGCGGCCGAATCCCGTGATGTCATTGATGAGGGCGATTCGTTTCTGCCGTGCCATCAGCGATTATCCACCCGTTCCGGCACACGGTCGTGCATAGAGAGGCGTTCCCATGCAAGGACCTCGTATTTTGTCCCCGGCATCCCGTAATTCGCATAGGGATCAATCGAGATCCCGCCGCGCGGCAGGAACTTTCCCTGCACCTCAATGTATTTTGGCTGCATCACCCGGACGAGATCACGCATAATGATGTTCACAACATCCTCGTGAAAATCCCCGTGGTTGCGGAAACTCACCAGATACAGCTTCAGCGATTTACTCTCAACCATGCGCTCTGCGGGCATATAGGAGATGTAGATCGTCCCGTAGTCCGGCTGCCCCGTAATCGGGCAGAGCGTCGTAAACTCCGGACAGTTCAGGCGCACCCAGTAGTCGTGGTCCGTATGCTTATTCTGAAAGGTCTCAAGTGCCTCAGGAGCGTAATCATAGCCGTAGTTCGTCCGCTGCTCCCCAAGGAGTGTGAGTCCTTCCTCTTTCTTTTTTCTTGCCATTACATACCTAAAAACTTTTGTTCAAATACATCCTGCGGTACAGGGCGTCCGAACAGATAGCCCTGTATCGTATCCGTCTTGCAGATCTTGACGAGGCAGTCATACTCCTCCTGGCGCTCTACTCCTTCGATGCAGGTTGTCATGCCGATGCTGTGACAAAGATCGACGGTATACTCCACCAGCTTTTGGTCAAAGTGGTTTTCGAGAATCCGCATCACAAATGCACGGTCGATCTTGACGATATCGCAGTTCAAATTCTTCAGCGAGGAGAGCGATGAATAACCGGTCCCGAAGTCATCCATAGCAATCTTGATGCCGCGGCTGCGGAATGCATCAAACTGCACATTTACAAATTTCAGATCGCTTACAATCTTGCTCTCCGTCAGTTCCAGCACGACCGCATCCGCCGGCATGTCATGCCGCCGCAGACAGTCCTCTATGAACTCGAGGAAGGACAGATCTTTGATCTGCTCATAGCTCATGTTTACGCTCATGCAGAAGTTTGGAATCTTCTTCCGCCACTTCTTGCAGACGCGCAGTGCCTGCTCAAAGATCCAGCGCCCAACCGGTATGATCGTTTTAGTCTCCTCAAGAATTGCGATGAATTCCATCGGAGCAACCATGCGGCCCTTGTTGTTCTTCCAGCGAAGCAGCGTTTCTGCACCGACCAAATGCTGATCATCCCCCGCTACCTGCGGCTGGAAGTAAAGTTCAAAATTACGGCAGCCCAGCTTGACATCCTGCATGATCTGTTCCTGAATCGTCAGCGAACGGAGCCAGCGGTTATATACCTCTTTTGAGAACTCGTTGATGCGGTTCTTCCCGCCTGCCTTCGCCGCATCCAACGCCGCTTGGGCATATTTGTGGAGGACAAGAGGATCGCGTGCCGACTGCGGATAGAATACCATTCCTGCCGATACCGTAACAATGTATTGGCGGCCGTCATAGACCTGCGGGCGTGCAAACTCGCGCTGTACACGGGTGAAGAACTCTGTCAGCATCTCCGTATCGGCCCCCGGATAAATCAAGCCGAACTCATCACCGTCCAGACGATAAAGGAAAAGTTTCCGCGGGATATTCTGCAGAATACGCTCTGAGATTTGGCGCAGAATAATATCTCCAACCTCGTGATTGAACGCCTCGTTCACCGTACGGAAGTTATCAATGCCCATTACGAGCAGACCGCCTCCGATGCCCGTCTCACGAGCGGTGCGCAATGCGCCTCCCAAGTCTTCGATGAACTGATAGCGGTTGAGCAGTCCCGTAACAGAGTCTGCGGAGCTGCGCCGGGCAAGCGGGCTGATCGTCCCAACGAAAAGATTCGGAGTGCCGTCCTCAGCCAAACCGATTCTTCCCTTCAGGCGCAGCCATGAAAAATCGCCCTTTACATCGCGGATACGAAAGTCCAGCTGACGATCCCGGCCCTCCGGCGAATGATTCAGAGAAGCAAAGAGCCGCTCTAAGGACTTACGGTCCTGCATATAGACGAGCGGGCACAATACGTCAGCAGCATGTTGCATCGTCTCTGCGGGAAGACCATATGCCTGTACAAACGCCGGTGAGACTAAGAAGATGTCAGCGACCGGATCCATCATAAAAGTATAATCGGAGGTCGTATTTTTCATCAGATCAAAGATGAATTTATGCTGTTTTAGTACGGGGCTCAGCGCAATTCTCTTCTTTCCGCTCATATTCCCTTCCTCACTTCTCTGTCCCTAATCATGATGCGAAAATTAAATATCTGTTTTTGTTATTATATACCTTTTCTCCTTCTCATGCAACAAAACAACATATGCCGGCACCTATATTATGAAGACATCGCAGGGGATTTTCCCTATGTCGTTTGCATGCAAATGATTTTACAGAAAGGCTCCCAATATTGCTTGAAAAAGCACTGTCTTTTTATTATGATAGATAAACAGAACAAAAAATGATACGAAGGAGATGCCGATCATGGGAATAGTGGAACTGACAGAGGACACCTTTGAAGCTGAGGTGCTGAAAGAGGAGCGTCTTGTCATTGTCGATTTTTGGTCAACCTCGTGCACGCCCTGCCGCATGCTCACCCCCATTCTTGAGGAGCTGGCCGCCGAACGAGAAGACATTAAAATATGCAAAATCAATGTAGACGAGGCGCCGGAAATTTCCGTAGAATACGGCGTAATGAGCCTTCCTATGCTCATTTTTTTCAAAAATGGAGACGTTCTTGATGAATCCGTCGGGCTTATCTCTAAAGAGCGTATTATATCCCTCCTTCCGGTATAAATCAAAAATACAGTAAAGGGCTTGTTCGGCGAATGCCGAACAAGCCCTTTTATTATGCATAGTGACGCTGACGCATTGCCTCATACATGACTGCGGCCGCTGCTGCGGAGACGTTGAGTGACTCGGCATGCCCGCGCATCGGAATGTAAAGATGATCGGCAGTACTCAGAATTTCCTCGGATACGCCGTTTGCTTCATTGCCGAATACAATGATCAGAGGACTGCACAAATCCGCGGAAAAGTGCGTGCACGCCGTATCATCACATGCAGCTGCACAGAGCCTGAGCTTTTTGGTATCCGCAAAATTCATCAGCTCAGAGAAACTGATCCCATCCGCAAAGGGTACATGGAACAGCGCCCCCATTGTCGCACGCACAACTTTGCTGCTGTACACATCTGCAGAACCGCGCAGGAGGATAACCCCCGCTGCGCTGACGGCATCCGCGGTACGCAGGATCGTCCCGACATTGCCGGGATCCTGTACGCGGTCGAGTGCAATGTAAAGCGGCATCCCCGCCGCATTTTCATCTCTGCCAAGCTCATCCAGTGGTATTCGTTGTTTCCGCTCCATGAGGAGAAGGATTCCCTGCGGACTTTCTGTCTCGGACAAGGAGGAAAACAGGGCCTCAGGAACAAGTGCAACGTGTGTTCCGCAGCGAATGAGCTTCTCCATCAGAATCTGTGCACGCGTCCCTGCTGCAGCGCTCTCGGTCAGGATGGCATGGCGTATTCGCCAGCCGGATACTGCCGCCATCTCTGCAAGGCGCAGCCCCTCAACGATAAAGATACCTTCCTTTGCCGCACGGCGCGCCGTATGGACAGCAGCTGCAGTCAGCCGTATAAGAGGATTTGCAGCACTGGTAATGGTCTGTATGTTCTTCATAGCAAAAACGATCCTGATGAGTCCAAAGATTCATCAGGATCGCACCTTTTTACTGGCTCTCCTTCGCCACGCCGACAAGCTGTGTGAATGCAGCTGCATCAGCAACGGCGAGATCGGCAAGCATCTTGCGGTTGACCTCGACACCGGCATTCGTCAGCCCTGCCATCAGACGGCTGTACGAGATACCGTTCGCACGGGCAGCGGCATTGATACGGGCAATCCAGAGACGACGGAACGTCCCCTTCTTCGCACGACGGTCACGACGTGCATAGTAGAGCGCCTTCATGACGGTCTCATTTGCCTTCTTGAACTGCTTGCTGCGTGCACCGCGATAGCCCTTCGCGAGCTTCAGGATCTTCTTATGACGACGGTGTGCCGTAACACCGCTCTTTACTCTTGGCATTTCGATTCCTCCTCGTTCCTACCCACACACGGGTCCTTCTTCATTTGCCCCGATTATGCGTAGGGGAGCATCTTGCGGATGCGCTTGTAATCCGATGTATCGGCAAGTGCTGCCTTGCGCAGATTGCGCTTGCGCTTCGGTGTCTTCTTCTCCAGAATATGTCTCTTGTACGCCTTATTACGGCGGAACTCTCCGCTCCCGGTTACGCTAAAGCGCTTTGCCGCGGCGCGGCGCGTCTTAATCTTCGGCATCGCCAATTCCTCCTTTATCTTCCTGCTTCGCGGGTTTCGCCGTCTTGACGGGCTTCTGCACCTTCGGTGAAAGAATCATCGTCATATTCTTCCCCTCGAGCTTCGCACCGCGCTCAATGGTCACGAGATCGCCCAGGCGCTCAGATACGCGGTCGAGGACCACGCGTCCAAGTTCCGGATGGGACAGTTCTCTGCCGCGGAACATAATTGTCACTTTAACCTTATTGCCCTCTTCGACAAAGCGAAGCGCATTTTTCAACTTGACATTAAAGTCATGCTCGTCAATGTTCGGACGCAGCTTGACCTCTTTGATGCTGATGGTCTTTTGCTTCTTTTTGGCTTCTTTTTCACGCTTCTGCTGCTCATAACGAAACTTCCCAAAGTCCATGATGCGGCAGACAGGCGGCTTTGCCTTCGGCGCAACCTCGACCAGGTCGAGATGCTGCTCCTCCGCCATGCGAAGGGCGTCGCGCGTCAGCATGATGCCAAGCTGTTCTCCCTCCGCGCTGGTGACACGCACCTCACGGATATGGATTTCCTCATTGATTCGCAAAGATTCCCTGCTTATGGCAAGAACACCTCCTGGTTCGGATAGTTGCGCTATCCGGCAATAGAAAAGGGCGGCATAAAGCCACCCTAAAAGATCTTCTTTCGACCCGACAGACAATATGCCTGCAGGTGAGAAGCGGTGGCTTCTGCTTTCAACGTGAGATATATTACCATAGACGAAGACAGTTTGTCAATACTCCTGTACCCGTGACGCAATTTTTTCCTGCACAAGCGTGATAAATTCATCAGCAGCCATGACAGTGCTGTCTTTTTCGCCATATTTACGGAGAGCGACCGTGCCGGCCTCCTTCTCCTGATCGCCGACCACAAGCGTATACGGCGTTTTCTTTACTTGACTTTCACGGATCTTATAGCCCGTCTTTTCGTTGCGGTCGTCGACCTCAACACGAATGCCGAGATCAAACATCCTGCGGCGAAGGTCTTCCGCGTATTCCGCATGACGTTCCGTGATCGGCAGGATGCGCACCTGCACGGGCGCCATCCATACCGGGAACGCGCCCGCGTAGTTCTCGATCAGAATGCCGATAAAGCGCTCGATCGAGCCGTAGACCACGCGGTGCAGCATGACGGGACGGTGCTTCTCACCGTCCTCGCCGATATAGGTCAGATCAAACTTCTCCGGCAGACTCATGTCGAGCTGAATGGTCCCGCACTGCCATGTGCGGCCAATGGAGTCGCGCAGGTGAAAGTCAATCTTCGGACCGTAGAATGCACCGTCTCCCTCGTTGACGACATAGTCAAGCCCGCGGTTCTCAAGAGCCTTCTGAAGGCCGTTTGTCGCCAGTTCCCACATTTCGTCCGAGCCCATGGAGTCCTCTGGACGCGTGGAAAGCTCCGCCTTGTACGAAAGTCCGAACGTGCGGTAAACCTCATCAAAGAGATTGATCGTATGCTGGATCTCACCCTCGATCTGATCAGGGGTTACAAAGAGATGTGCATCGTCCTGCGTGAAGTTGCGGACGCGGAAGAGGCCGTGCAGAGCTCCCGACAGCTCATGTCGGTGCACAAGCCCGAGCTCCGCGAGGCGCAGCGGCAAATCACGATAGCTGTGCAGCTGCGAGCGGTAGACAAGCATGCAGCCGGGGCAGTTCATCGGCTTGATTGCATAGTCTTCCTCGTCAATCTCGGTCGTATACATATTCTCACGATAGTGGAACCAGTGCCCCGAGGTCTCCCACAGCTTGCGGCTGAGGATGACCGGTGTGCTGATCTCCTGATAGCCGTAGCGGCGATGCACCTCACGCCAGTACTCTAGAATCGCATTGCGCAGGCGCATGCCGTTCGGATGGAAGAACGGGAAACCCGGTCCCTCCTCATGCAGGGAAAAGAGATCCAGCTCTCTGCCCAGCTTTCGGTGATCACGCTTGGCAGCCTCCTCCAGCATATGGAGGTATGCATCAAGCTCTTCCTGTTTCTCGAATGCCGTACCATAGATGCGCTGAAGCATCTTATTCTTCTCGCTGCCGCGCCAATACGCCCCCGCCACACTCTGCAGCTTGAGCGCCTTGACTTTTCCCGTAGACATGACATGCGGCCCTGCGCAGAGATCCGTGAACTCTCCCTGTGTATAGGTAGAGATAACCGCATCCTCCGGCAGATCCTCAATGAGTTCTACCTTGTAATTCTCGCCCTTTTCCCGGAAATAGGCAATTGCCTCAGCACGGGGAAGCTCGCGGCGTTCAAGCTTGAGGTTCTCCTTAACGATCTTTTTCATTTCCTTTTCGATATCGCGCAGGTCAGCATCCGTCAGCTGACGGTCCATATCGAAATCATAGTAGTATCCGTTCTCGATCGCAGGTCCGATGGCAAGCTGCACATTGCTCTCCGGATAGAGACGCTTCACCGCCTGCGCCATAATATGCGCACATGTATGGCGCAGCGCAAGCCGTCCGCCTGCATCCTCAAATGTCAACACCTGGAGGGCGGCATCATGTGTCACGGGCGTCGACAGATCAACGACATTCCCGTCGAGACTTGCCGCCAGCGCCTTCTTCGCCAGTGAATTGCTCATTTGCTTTACAACTTCCAGCAGCGTCGTCCCTTCCTCTGCCTCACAAACGGCTCCATCTGGCAGTGTCAGCTTTACCATAGAACGCTCTCCTCTCAATCATAGAAAAAGCCTCGCCCCTTGGGATAGGAAATCCATCCCATAGGGACAAGGCTAATATGTTTCCACCCTACTCGGTAACGACATTATAAGGCGCACGGGGTGCTGTGTCAAGGCCTTTGTGATCTGCCATCGCCTGCAGCAGCTCTGCCGGCTCCAAAACAGGCACGCGCAGGCGCCGCCCTGCATGAACAGCACCGTCCGGCGGCAGGTTGTTGACCTCGATGATCGCCTCCTGCAGTTCCTCTGCCATCGTTTCCTTTGCCGCATATTTGCGGGCAATTGCCCATACCGATTCGCCGCGTGTTACATTCACCTCAACGAACTCGGATGAACGCAGGTATGGATTCGTCAGATGAAGTGCAGAGACTCCCATCCAGATGAGCACAAATACACCAAGAATAAAGCCGATGCGTTTCACATTGATCCCTCCGTTTTTTATAATATTCGTATATACATTCTCAAAACTCTTGTTCGCATATAGAATATCACAGAAAATATGTTCGGTCAATACTTTTCGAACATATTTTTGTGAAAAATTTGTTCGCGGAACGAATTTTTCATAAAAAAAGAGCCATGCCAAAGCATAGCCCTTTGATAAATCAGATTCAGCGGCTCCCTGCCGGTTCACTCTGCAGAGGTGCCGGCTCTGCCGTCTGCGGACGGCGTTCCTTTGCAACGGACAGCATGAGTTTCAAGCGGTTGAGTTGATTGACCTCGCTTGACCCTGCATCGCAGTCGATCGCCGTAATGTTCGCTCCGTGATACGCCTTGCGCAGATCGTGCATAACCCCCTTGCCCGTAATGTGGTTCGGCAAACACCCGAACGGCTGGAGGCAGACGACGTTGGGCACCCCCTCCTCGATGAGCTTCACCATCTCGCCTGTGAGGAACCATCCCTCACCCGCCATGTTGCCTAAGCTGACGTGGCGAGCTGCGAGTTCCGCCGTGCGGTCGATGGACTGCGGCGGACGGAAGTGACGGCTCTCCCGCAAAGCCTTGCGCATCGGTGCACGGAAGAATTCGATCACCTTGATGAACATGCGTCCGTAGAGGCGGTCCTTGTAGGAGCCGGCAAGCAGCTTATGCTGTGCAATCGGATCATATCCTGCATAGAGAAAGAAGTCCACGAAGTCGGGCATGACCACCTCTGCCCCCTCGTTCATCAGGACCGTCTCAATGTCGTTGTTTGCGACAGGATGATACTTAACAAGGATTTCTCCGACAATGCCGACCTTCGGCTTCCAGAGATCTTCATCGATCGGAATATGATCAAAGTCGCGGACAATATCTTTGATCATGCGGCGGAACTTAAACACACTGCCGTGTTCCAGCTCTTCCTTCGCCCGCGCCATCCACTTCTCGAACGCCGCCTGGGTTGCCCCTTTTACAAGTTCATACGGCATCATGCGGTTGCGTACGTTCATGAGAAGGTCACCATAGATTGCCGCCTTGATCGCATCCACCATCATCTCGCGGTTAAAGGCGAAGCTGTCCGTCTCCTCGGGCAGGCCGCGCACAGCAAACACGGCGACATTCGGGAAGCCCGCATCACGCAGCGCCTTGCGCAGAACACCGAGATAGTTGGTCGCACGGCATGCGCCGCAGGTCTGGAAAAGAGCGATGCTGGTATGATCGGGATCGCACATGCCCGCCTTCAGCGCTGAGAGGAGCTGGCCGATGACAACGATTGCCGGGTAGCACATGTCGTTATGCACGTAGCGCAGGCCCGTATCGATCGCAGCCTTGTCCGGCATCGGCGGAATGACGACATTGTAGCCATGCTTTCGCATTGTCGTACGAAAGAGATCAAAATGGATCGGCGCCATCTGCGGCGCAAGTATCGTATGTGTCTTTTTGCAGTCCTCGGTGAAGCGCGGCCGTTCGATAACAGGCACCTCATGGTAGACCGGCGTCTCCCGACGTGCAAGCGCGGCAATCAGGGAGCGGAGGCGAATGCGCGCCGCCCCCAGGTTCGATACCTCATCCAGCTTGATCATCGTATAGATGCGCTGATGCGACTCGAGAATCTCGCGCACCTCAGATGTTGTAAGCGCGTCAAGGCCGCAGCCGAACGAACTCAGCTGGATCAGTGTCACATTCGGATGCTCGGCGACGAACTGTGCCGCATGATAAAGGCGCGCATGGTAGCTCCACTGATTGACTACCTGGAGCCGCCTCTCTTTTACTGGAATATGATAGACCGCATCCTCCGAGAGGATCGGCATCTTGTACGACTGAATCATCTCCGGGATGCCGTGGTTGATCTCCGGATCAACGTGATACGGACGCCCCGCAAGGAGAATGGCATGCTCCCCCGTTACGGCAATGCGGTCCAGAATTTGCTGCCCGTAATCGCGGACATCCTGACGGTACTGTTCGATTTCTGCGTAGCCCGCATCGACGGCCGCAGCAATTTCCTTCCCGCTGATCCCCTCAATGCTGCCGAACTCCTCCGTAAGACGTTCAATCATACGCTTCCGGTCGTTGATCGGCAGGAACGGCTGAATGAACCGTATGTTCTTCTCGCGCAGGATATCCATGTTAATGCGGATGTTCTCCGCGTAGGATGCGACAATCGGACAGTTGAAGTTATTTGCCGAAGAGCCCGGCTTGTCATCCATATTGTAGGGCTCGCAGGGGTAGAAAATCGTATCGGCCCCCTTCTCAACGAGATCGACAATATGTCCGTGCGCAAGCTTCGCCGGATAGCAGAGCGAGTCCGACGGAATGGTCGCCATCCCCTTATAGAACAGCTGCGGAGACGATTTTCCGGAAAGTATGACGCCATAGCCGAGCCGATCAAAGAAGGTAAACCAGAACGGGTAGTCCTCGTACATATTGAGTGTACGCGGAATACCGATTCTGCCCCGCCGCGGCTCCGCCTGCGATTTATAGTGCTTGAATACGCGGCGGTATTTAAATTTATAGATGTTCGGCGTATCATCTTCACGCTTCTCGCCGCCGATGCCGCGCTCGCAGCGGTTTCCTGTAAAATAGCGCTCACCGTTCGGGAACTGCTGCATCGTAATGAGACACTTATTCCCGCATTTCCCGCATCGGTAAGAACTGGTCTTGGTCTCAAAGCTGCCAAGCTCCTCAGGTCCGAGAAGCGTCGAGTGCTCCGTTCCCGCTTCAAGTGCAAGAATTGCTGCCCCATAGGCCCCCATGAGACCCGCAATATCGGGACGAATGACTTCCTTTCCGATGAGGTTCTCAAGCGAGCGCAGGACTGCATCGTTGTAGAACGTCCCCCCCTGCACGACAATATGGTCGCCGAGAGCGGAGACATCCTTCAGCTGCATCACCTTGAACAGTGCATTTTTAACAACGGAAAGAGCAATGCCCGCCGAGATGTCGGCGACCTCCGCCCCCTCTTTCTGTGCCTGCTTGACTTTCGAGTTCATAAAGACCGTACAGCGCGTTCCGAGGTCAACGGGCGCCTTTGCATCGACCGCCTTGCCCGCGAACTCAGCCGGAGTCATATGCAGCCCCTCGGCGAAGTTCTGGATGAATGAACCGCAGCCCGCCGAACACGCCTCGTTGAGTGTGATATTTCCGACACTGCCGTCCTGCACGAAAAAGCACTTCATGTCCTGTCCGCCAATATCCAGCACAAAGCTGACCTCAGGGCAGAACTCCTGCGCGGCACGCAGATGGGCAAAAGTCTCCACCTCTCCGCCGTCTGCATGCAGCGCAGCCTTCACGATCGCCTCACCGTATCCTGTTGTCATTGCGCCTGCGATGTTTGATCCCGCCGGCATTAGAGCATAGAACGCACGCAGTGCCTCAATGACGGACTGGAGCGGCGAACCGTGGTTGCTTCCATAGGAGGTGTGGAGCAGCTCCTTATCGCTGCTGACCGCAACGAGTTTTGTTGTTGTCGACCCCGCATCAATACCGATGTAAATCGGGCCGCGGTAATCCGCAAGATTCCCGCGTTTAACACGGTTACGGTCATGCCGCTCCTTGAATGCCGCATAGTCTGCCGCATCCCGGAACAGCGTGAAGTCCGCCGTACGTGTCTCCGCCGCAGCTTCCTGCTCTGCACGCAGTGTGTACGTCTCCATCTCCCGCATATCGGTTATTCTGGCATCATCAGAGAGCGCCGCGCCAACCGCGACAAAATAATTGCCGTAATCCACATCGACAACGTGATCATCGTCGAGTTTCAATGTTTCGATAAAGCGTTTTTTCAGTTCCGGGAGAAAATGCAGAGGTCCGCCGAGAAATGCAACCCTGCCGTCGATCGGACGGCCCTGTGCAAGATTACCGATGGTCTGGTTGACAACCGCCTGAAAGACGGAGAGTGCAATGTCCGCCTTAGCCGCGCCGTCATTCATGAGGGCCTGAATATCGGTCTTGGCAAAGACCCCGCAGCGCGAAGCGATTGCATAGACACGCTTGCCCTTTTCAGCAAGCGCATTGAGTCCGATCGGGTCCGTTGAGAGACGCGACGCCATATGATCAATAAACGAGCCTGTGCCCCCAGCACAGACTCCATTCATGCGCTGCTCCGGAGCATCGCCGAAGTATGTAATCTTTGCATCCTCACCGCCAAGTTCGACGGCTGTCGATGTTTCCGGAATAAGACGCCGGACCGCCGATGCACAGGCAACCACCTCCTGAACGAAGGGCAGACCTATTCGCTGGGCAATGCCCATGCCCGCCGACCCGGTGAGCGCAAATGAGAACTGAGCTTCGCCGACAACCTCACGCAGCTGTGCCAAATTCTCCTGCAGCGCCTTGCCAATCTCTGAGAAATGGCGGGCATAATTCTTGTAGAGGATTTCCTGTGCCTGCCCGAGAACGACCAGTTTGATCGTTGTTGAGCCAACGTCCACCCCTACACGAAATGGGGATTCCAAAATAACACCACCTATTCAAACCCGCATAGGAACATACGGATTTACTTCAGTTGAAATATACTAAATAGGAAAGCCTTTTTAGGCTTCCCCATTTTAACGTATTTCATACGGCGATGCAAGTGCACAGAACACATATCCGCACGATTGAACTACTCCTCAGCATCGAATATCTTATGACGGCATACGGTTCACATCTCAGATGTTGTATGGGGCCGCAAGTTTTTTGAAGTAATTGCGCGCTTTCTGCATCGTGCGGATGATCGGCTCCATCAGTTTCGGCTGCCGCACAACGGTGCGAATAACCGCTTTGCGCAGCTGACGATACTCCGCATCGAAATCGCGCATCACCTCTTCCATCTCTGCTTCGACCGAAACCGCCGGGATATTGGACGGAATGAGCACGGAAGCGCGCCCCTGAATCGTCACGGCATCACCGAGGAAAGGTGCATAGACTTCCCAGCCGAATTCCTCCTGGATTCGCTCTTTCAACGCCTCCTGTGCCTGTCCCTCACCGTGAACAAGGAACACCTTTGCCGGACACGGAGAAGTCATGGAGCTCATCCATCGGACAATCTGTTCTGCATCTGCATGGGCAGAGAATCCTTCGAGGACCTGTATCTGCGCCTTAACAGCAATCTCCTCACCGAGGACGCGAACGCGCTTGATCCCGTCAACGAGACGCCGGCCGAGACTGCCCTCCGCCTGATACCCGACAAAGAGGACGGTAGACTCCGGACGCCACAGATTATGTTTTAGATGATGAAGCACGCGCCCGGCATCCGCCATTCCGGACGCGGACAGGATAATGGCAGAGCCTTCGGCAGAGTTCAGCGCACGTGACTCCGCTGCCGTTTCTGCAATACGCACCTGCGGGAATGAGGGGATTGTCCCGTTTTCCCCGAAGAATGCAATGGTCTCCTCATCAAAGACCTCATAGTTCTTGAGAAAAATACGAGTCGCCTGGATGGCAAGAGGACTGTCGATAATAATCGGTATATCGCCGTCCAGACGGCCGGCCTTCCACAGATTATAAAAATAATACAGCAATGTCTGCGTCCGTCCAACTGCAAAGGAAGGAATAATCACATTGCCGCCGCGGTCCATGGTGTCGCGAATTACCTCAAGCAGGGCCGACTCCTTGTCATAGTCGCGGTGCACACGATCGCCGTAGGTCGACTCCACAAGGAGAAAGTCTGCCCCTCCAATGACCTCCGGGTCACGCAGAATCGGCTGGTCCGGCTGGCCAAGGTCACCGGAAAAGACCAGCTTTGTCTCCTGCCCGTTCTCCTCGACCGTCATCTCAAGGACTGCCGACCCTAAAATATGTCCTGCATCGCGGAAGATGAGCCGTACATTATTCACCTGCAACGGTGCATGATAGGCAATCGGTTCGAACAGCTCAAGTGCAGCAAAGGCATCCGCCTGCGTGTAGAGAGGCATGATCGGGGCCTCGCTCCTGCGCGCATTCTTTCGGTTAAAGAGTTCCGCATCGCTCTCCTGAATATGCGCCGAATCCGGAAGCATGATCCGAACAAGATCACAGGTCGACTGAGTCGCATATACTTTGCCGCGAAATCCCTCCCGAACAAGACGAGGAATGCGGCCGCAGTGATCAATGTGCGCATGGGTCAGAAAGACCGCCTCAATCTCCGCCGGATTAAACGGGAACTCCTCATAGTTCATCTCACGCAGACGCCGTGTCCCTTGATACATGCCGCAGTCCACCAAGTATCTGTGATCCCCAACATGGAGGAGATAACAGGAGCCCGTGACAACATGTGCCGCCCCCAAAAATTCGAGCCGCATAAAAGAGCCTCCCTTCGCAACACTTTGTATTACCTAATAAAATTCGGAATAAAACAAAAAAATCCTGCAATTTGACAGGATTTTATGCTACACTGGGATCGGATCCAACGAATTGAAAAGGGGGCCGATGCTATGAAAAAGATTGGATTTATCGGGCTGGGCATCATGGGTGCAGCCATGGCGGAGCATCTGATGGACGCAGGCTATGAACTCAGCGTCTACAACCGCACAAAGGCCAAGGCAGATGCTCTCATTGCGCGCGGTGCTGTGTACTGTGACAGCCCCGGTGCATGCGCGCAAGGACAAGACGCTGTAATCACCATCGTCGGCTACCCAAAGGATGTCGAGGAGATCTACCTCGGTGCCGGCGGCATTCTGGCAAACCTCGATGCGGGTGCCTATACCGCCGATATGACGACCTCATCTCCCGCACTCGCAGAACGCATCTATGACGAGGCGAAAAAACGCGGAATTCACGCACTTGATGCCCCCGTTACGGGCGGCGACATGGGGGCACGCAATGCGACGCTGAATATTCTTGTCGGCGGAGATGAGGATGCCTTTAACGCCATGCATCCTGTATTTTCAGCGATGGGCAAAAATATCATCTATGAAGGAGGCGCCGGAGCCGGGCAGAAAACAAAGGCAGCAAATCAAATTGCAATTGCAGGAGCTCTTGCGGGGGCCTGCGAAGCGTTTGCATATGCGCGTGCGGCAGGGCTTGATGCCGAGAAGGTCTTTGCCTCGATCTCGGGCGGTGCCGCAGCGAGCTTTCAGATGAGCAATATGATCCGCATGGCACTTGATGGAAATTTTGCCCCCGGCTTTATGATCAAGCACTTTGTCAAGGATCTGACGATCGGCACAGAAACCAGCAGAGAGTATGGTGTCAGCCTTCCTGTTCTGGAGCAGGTCCTTCGCGAAGCTCGTACACTCGAGGAGCGCGGCGGCGGCGCATCCGGAACGCAGAGTCTCCTGCACTGGTACGAGTAGAAATATCTATGCGCGCCAAAGGCGTACCATCTCCTCTGCCGCAGCATAGGGATGCTCTGCTCCCGCAACTGCGCTGACAACAAAGAATCCCTCAACACCGGTCTCTCGAAGCGCGGGCAAATCCGCCGCCTTAACGCCCCCGCCGACGACAACGGGAAGAGGGCTCACGCGGTGCAGCTGTGCGAGCTCGTCAAAACTGCGCGTGACAATCTGTCCGCTCGCATTTATCCCCGCATCCGGTTTTGTCGCTGTCGCATGGAGCGGACCTGCACCAAAGTAGTCAATGTGCGACGTATCGCAGGCCTTCACATACTCGATCAGTGCTGACGTCCGCGCCGAAAGGCCAATGACGGCATCTGTGCCGAGATACTTCCGGCAAATGTCCGGCGGGATATCTCCCTGTCCCACATGAATCCCGTCAACTTTGATGCCCAGCTCCCATGCCGCGAGTACGATGTCAAGGCGATCGTTGATCACGAGCGTTACCGTGTCCGATTTCCCCTGCGCAGCAATGACATCTGCGGCTGCGCGTGCAAGATCAATAATCTCACGTGCCTCCGCATGCTTTGCACGAATCTGGACAAATGTAAATCCCCCCCGCACCGCTTCCGCGATGATCCGTGCGGATGGACGACCATTCGTATTCTCAGGCCCGATCACAAGGTAGGCGCTGAGATCAAATTTATGTCGCATTGATATCCTCCTATGAAAAAATCCCCGCCCTGCGGCGGGGATTTTATTATGCGGCAGTCGTGCGTCTAAATTCGACGGACAGGATCAATAATCCTGCACAAGCTGCTGGAAGAAGGACTGCGGATGCTCACAGACCGGACACTTCATCGGTGCCTTCGGGCTCTCGCAGACGTAGCCGCAGTTCAGGCACTGCCAGATGATCTTTTCATCGCGCTGGAACACAGTCCCCTCATCTACCTTCTGCAGGAGGAGCTTATAACGGGCGTCATGTTCCTTCTCGATCTTGCCGACGGCATCAAAGAGGCGGGCAATCTTGTCAAACCCTTCCTCGCGCGCCACACGCGCGAACTCGGGGTACATGCTCGTCCACTCCTCATTTTCTCCCGCAGCAGCAGCAGCCAGATTTTCCTTCGTATCGCCAAGTCCATTCACGAGTTTGAACCAGATCTTTGCATGGGCTTTCTCATTCGCTGCAGTCTCATTGAAAATATTCGAGATCTGGACATAGCCGTCCTTCTTTGCCTGCGACGCGAAATAGAGATACTTCGTGTGCGCCTGCGATTCGCCGGCAAATGCGGCCCAGAGGTTTTTCTCGGTTTGTGATCCCTTGAGTTCCATGATACTCTCCTTTTCTGAAAACACATAAATACACAGCATATATCAATCAGCAGTGCATGCCACAGCCCGTAAGCGCCTTGCTCAGGGGCGCAGGTCGCAGCAATGCTCAGCCGTGATTGATCAGAATATCAGCAACTTCGTCAATGTTTTTCTTGCCGAAGTGCAGCTGCTTGCCAACAATCATGCAGGGAACGCTCATTACACTGTATTTCTCCTTCAGTTCGGGGAAATAGCGAATATCATAGATATCCGCACGAATATCCTTTCGTTCAGATGCGATACGCTGTACGGCGGCCACAACATCAGGGCACATCGTACAGGACAGCGACATGAGCACCTTGACATCGGCGGGCGCGGAAATCTGTCCTATTTTTTCGCGTGTCTCAGGACGCAGCTCCTGCCCCGGCCCCGCGACATTATAAAGGGCGAGAATGAATGAGTTGAACTCATGTCCGCCCGGAACAGCATGATAGATAATACCGCTCGGCGTGCCGTCAGCATGGAGGATCTCAATGCCCGGCGCGCCGTTTGCATCATTGCGCTCCTCATAGCTGACCTTATCCGTGAGTCCCGCAAACTCATCCATAAAGCCGCGCAGTTCACGCGAAAGGTCGCCGTCATCATAATGCCCGACAACCTTGACCGGCGACGTGAATTTATCAAAAACACCAGCCAACTGTGCACGAATCTCAGCAGAGATGAAGTTTGTCTCATTCCCCGCCGCAGCTTCTTTCTCAATCGAGGTCTTCCGCTGCTCAAAGCGTGAAGGATCGACCTCGGCACGGGCAAAGGCAGGAATGTTCAGACGGTCATGCAGCGCAGCTGCATGGCGCTCTGCCGCAACTGCGCTGATCGCGCCGTCAGAGACCGCCGTTACCACCTGACGAAGCGTCTTGATACAGACATCGCCTGCGGCAAAGACGCCCTTGACATTCGTCTCCTTCTCCTCATCCGTAATGATATACCCCTCGTCATTGAGTGCAATGTGATCGCGGAAGAGCCCGGTATTCGGAATATACCCGGCGAAGACAAAGACGCCGAATGTCTCGCCCTCTTTTGCCCTATAGTGCTCAAGTTCGCCCGTCTCATTATTTCGGAAGTCAGCATAGGAGATCATCGTCTCACCGCCGACACGTTCCACAACGGTATTAAAGCGTACCTTGATATTCGGATAATTGGCGAGCGCATCCACTGCTGTCTGCGGCGCACGGAATTTATCGCTGCGTACGAGAATCGTGACCGATTTGCCATAGCGCGAGAGGAACACACTCTCCTCCACGGCCGACAGTCCGCCACCAATGACGAAGATGTCCATCCCTGCAAAGAACTCCGCATCACAGGTCGCACAATATGCAACGCCGCGGCCCTGGAACTTCTTCTCGCCAAGGAATCCCACCTTGCGCGGATTTGCTCCTGTAGCGAGGATAACACTGAGTGCCTCTACCGTTCCCGCAGTCGTCTCAAGTTCCTTAATATCCTGATCGAGTTTCAGGCCGATAACCTCTGCAGAGAGGAACTCTGCACCAAAACCGCGGGCCTGCTGCTCCATCTGTGCCGCGAGCTCAGAACCGCTGACCTTTCCTGTGCCGGGATAGTTCACAACATCTGCGGTAATCGTAATCTGTCCGCCGACACGGTCTTTCTCAACAACAAGGACTTTGCATTTGGCACGTGCAAGATAAATGGCTGCAGAAAGCCCTGCAGGCCCCCCGCCGACAATAACAGCATCGTACATTTTATCCACCAAAGCACCTCTTTTCTATTCCCTATGGGTTTACGGTGTATCCCAGCTCCATAGGAAAAAGCACTCCGCGAGTACCCTCGCAAAGTGCCCTTGTTTATATCTTAGAGCTTGCCGACGAGGTCAAAGCTCGGCTTCAGCGTCTCTTCACCCGGCTTCCAGCGTGCGGGGCAAACCTCATCACCGTGCTCGGCGACGAACTGGAGGGCCTGCACCTTGCGGAGAAGTTCCTCTGCATTGCGGCCGACATTGCCTGCACTCACCTCATAGGAAACGATCTTTCCTTCAGGATTCACGACGAACGTGCCGCGCTCAGAACGACCGTCCTCCTCGATGTAGACATCGAAGTCGCGGGCAAGCTTTGCCGTCGGGTCAGCAAGCATCGGGTAGGTGAGCTTGCCGACGAGATCGGAGCTCTCATGCCATGCCTTATGCACAAAGTGAGAGTCGCAGGAAACGCCGAAGATCTCACAGCCGAGCTTCTGGAACTCGCCGTACTGCTCCTGGAGGTCCGCCAGCTCCGTCGGGCAGACAAACGTGAAGTCCGCCGGATAGAAGAAGAACACGCTCCAC
>CAUQVG010000002.1:0-77445 GCA_963521685.1 uncultured Selenomonas sp. | reverse complement strand
ATCAGCGCGACTGTCATAATATAACACAGGGGGTTGACCTTCGTCAACCCCCTTTCTTAAACTTTTCTCAATTTTTCTCTGTTCGCTGAAAAATTCCTATGCTATAATCATTTCACTTATTTATTGTAACGGAGTATTCTCATGCACACACATCATCATCTTATTCTCCCCGGGCTTCACGCCCTGCTTCCTGTCCAGCCGTCACAGGAGGTCGTCTGTGTCGGAGGCGGACGATCTCCCGAAAAGGAATGGTTCTCGCAGATTGTGCAGCAAAGCAAAAAGGGCGGAGCAAATCGGCCGGTTTGGGCAATTGACCGTGGAGTGAATATCTGCCGTGATGCGGCCCTCCCTCCTGCACATCTGATCGGCGACGGTGACAGCGCGGATGACCGTGCGTGGGTCTGGGCAGAGGCACAGGGAGCGCAGGTGCACGACTTCCCCCCCGAAAAGGATTTCACAGATACAGAACTCGCCTTCCGTATTGCTGCACAAAATCTTGCGCGCCCGCTTGTTATTTTAACCGCAGCATTCGGCGGACGCCTTGACCATCTCTTCAGCACCGCAGCCGTTGCCGCAAAAGCTCCAATCCCATGTCTGCTTGCAGACGAACGTGAAACCCTCTTCTATCTCCATGACGGTGAATCGCTGACGGTAACGTGTGAAAATTCTCCGCGTGCGATTTCCCTCCTCCCCTTTACAGAGAAGTGCACAAGCGTCACAACCAAGGGGCTGTACTGGGAGCTGACAGACACACACATCGCAAGCCGTTCCTCGCTCGCAATCAGCAACGTGCTTGCCCGTGACAATATGAAGAAGACATTTACCGTTTCCATCAAGCAAGGCATCCTCGGTGTTTATCTCTGCCACTCAGAATAATGAGGAATGATTTTTCATGAACATCAACATCCCGCAGTCCTATTTCAGCAAACTCATGCGCGCCGTTGTCGAATTCGAGCTGATTGAACAGGGCGACCGCATTCTGATCGGCGTATCAGGGGGCAAGGACAGCATCTTTCTCACCTACGCGCTTGCCATCCTGCGCGAACGCCTCAAAAGGGATTTTACCATTGCGGCACTCACCGTCAATCCACAGTTCGAAGCCGCCTTTGATACGGATTCGATTGCGGCATTCTGCAAAAGTCTCGATGTCCCCTATGAGGTCGTAAATGTCGATATAGCAGGCGCGATTGCGGAGCAGGACAACAAGAGTCCCTGCTTCACCTGCGCATTTTTCCGACGCGGTGCGGTCAACCGATACGCCGTGGAACACAAAATGAATAAGGTCGCCTACGCACACCATCACGATGATGCCGTAGAGACCTTTCTCATGAGTTTATTCTACTCGGGCCAGTTGAACACCTTTCGCCCAAAGACCTATCTTGACAAGACGGACATCACTGTCATTCGTCCCCTTGTCTATTTCCGCGAACAGGAGATTATCGACGCCATCGCATATCATGGCTGCACGCCCCTCCCCTCGCCCTGTCCGCACAACGGAAACACCATACGCCAGACCGTCAAGGAACTCATCGAACGCCTCGGCGCCGACAATCCGAACCTCTACAACCATCTTGCCGCCGGGATGCGCGAGGGCGCACTCGGCGAACTCTGGCCCGCCACAAAAACACGCAAGGAGATGGAGCGCACCTACCACGCCTTTATGCAAAAGGCATAAGATTTACCAGTCTAATGCAGCAACGGAGACTGTTGCACACTCCTCCTATCGGCTCACTGCGCTCGCCGCTTCCCCCGTAAACGCGGGGAAGCTAATAGAGAGAAACCTTTAGCCTTCCCCGTCAAACGGGGAAGGCGCACAAAGAAGGGGCGTTGTACGAATTTTTTTAGCTTCGTACAACGCCCCGTTTTGCTTGCCTATATGATCATCTTAATCCCGTCCGAGCTTGTCGCGCAGGATGACGTCGTGCGCGCCGCCTTCAACAATACTGGTTGAGGAGACGAGCGTCAGTTTCGCCTTTTCACGGAACTCCGGCAGGCTGAGCGCGCCGCAGTTGCACATAGTGGAACGAATCTTGGAGAGGGTTGTCTCGACGTTGTCCTTGAGGGGGCCCGCGTAGGGAACGTAGGAATCAACGCCTTCCTCGAAGGACAGTTTCTTGCTGCCGCCGAGATCATAGCGCTGCCAGTTGCGTGCGCGGTTCGACCCCTCGCCCCAGTACTCCTTATAGTAAGTACCATTGACCATAACACGGTCCGTCGGGCTCTCATCGAACCGCGAGAAATAGCGCCCGAGCATCAGGAAGTCCGCGCCCATCGCGAGTGCGAGCGTCATGTGATAGTCGTAGACAATGCCGCCGTCCGAGCAGATCGGAATGTAGACACCCGTTTCCTTAAAGTATCTGTCGCGCTCAGCACAGACATCAATGAGCGCCGTCGCCTGTCCGCGCCCGATGCCCTTGGTCTCGCGCGTGATGCAGATGGAGCCTCCGCCAATACCGACCTTGATGAAGTCCGCACCTGCGTTTGCAAGGAAGCGGAATCCCTCGCCGTCAACAACGTTGCCCGCACCAACCTTGATCGTATCACCATACTGTTCACGGATATGCTGAATCGTCAGGCGCTGCCACTCAGAGAACCCCTCCGAGGAGTCGATACAGAGTACGTCCACGCCTGCCTTGATGAGTGCAGGAACGCGCTCCGCATAGTCACGCGTGTTGATGCCCGCACCGACAATGTAACTCTTGTTGTCATCGGTCAGCTCGAGTTCATTCTCCTTGTTGTCGGTGTAATCCTTGCGGAATACCATATAGCGGAGTCGCTGGTTCTTATCGATCAGCGGCAGCATGTTCAGTTTGTGCTCCCAGATGAGGTCATTTGCCTGCGGAAGAGTCGTGGAGTCGGCATCCGCCCAAATGAGTTTTTCAAACGGGGTCATGAATGTACCGACCTTCCTATCAAGCGACATGCGCGAGACACGGTAGTCACGGCTCGTTACGATTCCGACAAGCTTTCCGTTCGCCTTGCCGTCTTCCGTAACTGCCATCGTGGAATGGCCCGTCTTCGCAAGGAGGTCCAGAACCCCGCCAAGTGTGGTGTCGGGGCTGATATTGGAATCGCTGCTGACAAATCCGGACTTGTAGTTCTTCACGCGGGAGACCATTGCAGCCTCCTCTTCGATGGACTGTGAGCCGTAAATGAACGAGATGCCGCCCTGCTTCGCAAGTGCAATCGCCATCGTATCATTTGAGACTGCCTGCATGATCGCAGAGGTCAGCGGGATATTCATCGTGAGAGCGGGCTCCTCATCGCGCTGAAACTTGACCAGCGGTGTGCGCAGCGTGACATTCGCAGGGAAACACTCCGCTGAGGAGTAGCCCGGAATGAGAAGATACTCTCCAAATGTGTGCGACGGCTCCGTGTAATAATGCGCCAAGGGAAACCTTCCTTTCTGCTTCGTCCGTAAAATTATTGCTGTTTAATATACGCGCTTCCGCCGGCACTGTCAACCCATGAAGGCGGAATAAATACTCTGCGCGAAAATATCCCGGATATTGTGAAAAAAATCCCTAAGAGTTACGCTTTCACTCTTAGGGACGTCAGAGCCGCATGGGCATAATCTGCAGTGGTGCCGAAGGCCGGGGTCGAACCGGCACGTTGTTGCCAACGGCAGATTTTGAGTCTGCTGCGTCTGCCAATTCCGCCACTTCGGCAGGAAGAAATCTGTGTGGTATTATAACACCCGAAAGAGAGGCTTGTCAACGTCATGCCAGATCGGCTTCGAGCTTCCGAATGAGTTCCATATCCGCCTCAAACCAGGGAACAGAATAAAGGTCACTCCGTCCGATCCAGCGCCCCTCCGAGTGTACGCACAACTGCGGCTCGCCAGAAATATGACGGCATATGTAGAGGCGCATATTCATGTGGTACTCCGGATAGTCATGATCGACGACTCCGAGCAGCCGTTCCACTGCAATCTCGATGCCGAGCTCCTCGCGAATCTCGCGCACAAGCGCCTCCTCGTCCGTCTCGCCGAGTTCAACCTTCCCGCCCGCGAATTCCCATGTCCCGGCATAGGCTCCGCTTGCACGGCATGCGCCAAACACCTTGCCTCCACGCAGGATTGCCCCCGCAACAACATCGATATGCTTTCGCTCGCTCATATGCCTTTACTCCTTCTCGCTCTTCGTCGCACGCAGGAAGAGCTGGGTCAGCTGTGCCCGCGGATCACGTCCCCGGCTGACAATCTCGCAGACGGTCTCTGAGATAGGAAGATCGACATGATACTCTTTTGAGAGCGCCATCAAAGCCTCTGCCGTATAGACCCCCTCCGCGATCTTGTGAAAATCGTCTGCTGTGCCGCGCACGACTGCCTCTCCGTAGCGGCGGTTATTGCTGTGCGGAGAGAAGAGCGTCGCCTCATAGTCACCAAGATGCGAGAGCCCGTAGATGGTCTCACCATCCCCTCCCATGGCACGTACGAGGCGAACCAGTTCTCGTGTGCCGCGAGCCATGAGAGCTCCCTTTAGGCTGCCGTAGTCGAGCCCATCGAGCATGCCCGCAGCAAGGCCCACAACGTTCTTCGCCGCTGCACCGACCTCTGTCCCGAGAAGGTCTTCGCCGTAGTAGAAGCGGATGAGCGGGCTGCCGAGCGCATCCACGAGTTCGTGCAGGACATTTCTATTCTCTCCTGCGAGCACCATGCAGTTCGGAATGCCGCGCACAAAGTCCTGCACATGGCCGGGCCCCACCCAAACGACAGGCTGCACCGCAGTGCCGAGTTCCTCATGAACGACCGTCGTGAGGCGCTTCCCCGTGCCGAGTTCCAGCCCCTTCATGCAGAGAATCATACACCGCTGCGCAAGCTTCTCGCCCAATCCAGATGCTTGCAGATCGCATAGAAAGGAACGCAGGGCCTGCGCATGGATAGAGATAATAACGATCTCCGCCATGCCGATTGCCTCTGCCAGATCATCACTCAGACGAATCTCCACAGGCAGTGTCAGGAACTCATTTGTTCGCGTCTCACGCAGCTGTGCCAGATGGCGAGAGTCCGCACGCCCCCAGAGCGTCACTTCATGACCGACACGATGCGCATACCACGCATGAAAGGAGCCCCAGCGCCCGCAGCCCAGTACGGTAATTCTCATGATGATACCTCCGGAACAATCTGAACAAGATCGCGAATAACAGCTCCCGCCATGATGAGACCAGCCACAGGCGGAACAAAGGATACGCTGCCGGGCACGCTACGCCGCCCAGGAGCACCTTGTCCTGCTGCCGACGGAAGGCGCGGACGCTCGCGGGAGCAGACGACCTTTAGCTTCGGTATGCCGCGTTCCTTCAGTTTTTTTCGCAGGATGCGCGCCAGGGGATCCCCCTTCGTCTGGTATATGTCCATCACCTCGAACAGGGACGGGTCAATCTTATTTGCAGCTCCCATGCACGCGATCATGGGGATTCCGCGCATACGGCACTGTACAGCAAGGTCAATCTTGGCGGTCACCGTGTCCATGGCATCCAGAACATAGTCGTAGGGCTCCGGGAAGAAATCATCCGCGTTCTCCGGCAGATAGAATGTACGCAGTTCCCGAACAGTGCAGGAAGGATTGATCTGCTGAATCCGCTCGGCCATGACCGCTGTCTTAGGTCTTCCGACCGTCTCTGTATGCGCATGAATCTGCCGGTTGATGTTCGTCACATCGATCGTATCATGGTCAACGAGAGTCATCCGTCCGATCCCAGCCCGTGCCATCGCCTCTGCCGCATAGGACCCGACTCCGCCAATGCCGAAAACTGCCACAGAGGAAGCAGCAAGGCGTACCATCCCCTCCTGCCCCAGCAGCATTTCTGTGCGCACGAAACGCCGATCATTCATAGCAGTATCTGCCTTCCTCACTATAATATGCACATGAAAGAGCTGCCGCGAAAGCAACGCTCCGCAACAGCTCTGTCATATTCCATGAGATTTTATTTGACCACAAGAATCGGACATTTCGACTGCTCTACAACATATTGACTGACACTGCCGAGCAGAACCCCCTTGACTACGCCAAGCCCGCGGCTGCCCATGACGATGAGATCAATGTCATTCGTCTCTGCAAAATCGAGAATTACAACCGCCGGCGAGCCCGTATCGGAGAACGACTCCTTCTGAATCCCGGCAGGTACCATCTCCAGTGCACGATCGAGAATAACATTCCCCGCCTTCGTCACCGAGTCAAGAATCGCATCCGACAGCACGGCGTTAATGGCAAGCTGGTTGATATTCGCGACATACAGGAAATTCAGCTTCGCATTGCAAAGCTGGGCAATCGTCACAGCCTGCTCAATCGCACGATCGGCTCCCTCAGAGCCATCTACCGGAACCAAAATATTCTTAATCATGGCAGTTCCCCCCTCACTTTTCTAAAAGAACATGAACCATATGAGCTCTGTCAGACGCCTCCTGCAACAATCACAGTGCAGTGCGCACGCTCCAAAACCGTCTGGGTGACACTCCCAAGAAATATTCCGCTGACACGGGAGTGTTTCCGTCCGCCGATAACAACAAGCCCGGTGCCCGTCTCATCAATGAACCGCAGGATCTCATCTGCCGGCGCACCGGTGCGGTGATGCGGTGTATAGGTAATGCCGTCCGGCAGCAGTTCTGCTGCTGCGGCAAAGATCTCATGGGCCTCCTCTGCCGCCGGCCGTACGATGCTGTCCGGGAGCCATGGAACACGGCCCTCATCGGTGCACGCATCAAACGGCGAAACATAGAGGAAGTCGAGTGTTGACGCCAATACAGATGCAAGCTGTCCCGCTAAGCGGACGGCACGCTGCGCCTCCTCTGTCCCATCGACGGGAGCAAGAATGCGCGCGTATTTCGAGGAATGTTCCATGACACACCTCCCATTCCGCCTTTATTTATTGTATTTATTCGAGATATTCTGTCAAACTCCTTCTTTATTCTAAGGACTTTTCTCGCGCGTGAAAATAAATTGACGTGTTCCCTCGAAAATGATAGACTGACTCTACTAAAGCAGTAATGGAGGCAATTGCAATGGGAGAGGAACAGACGACGCAGACAGATGAAGAAGTCGTTGCATCTACAGGAATTTCTGATATCTATGCCGCAGCCAAACGGCTGGAAGGCATTGTACGCAAGACGCCGCTGACATATAGCGAGTTCTTCTCTGATATCTCCGGCTGCTCAACATATTTGAAGCTCGAAAATCTCCAGACGACCGGCGCATTCAAGCTCCGCGGAGCATACAACCGCATCAGTCTGCTCACCGAGGAGGAAAAAACCCGCGGCGTCATCACCGCCTCGGCAGGAAATCACGCGCAGGGCGTTGCCTACGCCTCACAGAAGCTGGGTGTGCGTGCCGTCATCTGCATGCCGGCCACGACTCCAATTCTCAAAGTAGAGGCAACGCGTGCGCTTGGTGCTACAGTCATTCTGCACGGCAACGGATTTGACGATGCCTACGCACGCAGTCTTGAGCTCCAGAAAGAAAAGGGCTATGTCTATATCCACCCGTTCAACGACCGCGACGTCATTGTCGGCCAGGGGACCATTGCACTTGAGGTCATTGATGCGCTCAAGGATATCGATGCGATTCTCGTCCCCATCGGCGGAGGCGGACTTTCCTCCGGCATTGCACTTGCCGCAAAACTGGTCAATCCGCAGGTAAAGGTCATCGGTGTTGAGCCGGAAAACGCAGCCTGCATGAAGGCAGCTCTCTCCTGCGGACGAACGATCACGCTCCCATCAGCCGACACGGTTGCCGACGGCTGCGCCGTACGCACAGCGGGCAAGCTCACGCTCGAGTTCTGCCGCCGCTATCTTGACGAGATCATTACAGTCTCGGAGATGGATATCATGAGCGCTCTGCTGTCTCTCATTGAGAAGCATAAGCTCATTGCCGAGGGGGCAGGTGTACTCTCCCTCGCTGCGCTCACCAAGCTGCGCATGAAGGACAAGAAGGTCGCTGTGCTTATCAGCGGCGGCAACATCGACATCTCGACCATTTCGGCGCTGATCTCAAAGGCGCTGATCTCGCGCGGACGTGTTTTCCGTTTCTCCGTCCAGCTCCCCGATAAGCCCGGACAGCTGCTCACAGTCGCTCAGATTCTAACTGAGCAGGATGCGAACGTTATCCGTCTCGACCACGACCAGACAATGGTAACCGACAGCTTCCAGAAGGTTCAGCTCACCGTTACCGTCGAGGCACACGGGCAGGATCACATTGACCGCATTGTCGCGGCACTCACCATGAACGGGTTTGAAATCAATAAGATTTACTGAAGGAAAGGATCTACTGAAGAATGTCTGCTGCTCCCCTGAAATGCATTGATCCCGATACGGCACAACATCTCGCCGACCTCTTTAAAACACTCGGCGACCCCACCCGTATCAAGATTCTCTCGCTGCTCGCCGCAGCGGAGGAGCTGCGCGTATACGACATCGCAGACGGTCTCGATATGGGACAGTCCGCGATCTCTCATCAGCTGCGCGTACTCCGCACTGCACGTCTGGTGAAATTCCGCCGAGACGGCAAAGAAGTACTCTATTCGATCGACGACGACCACGTGCTGAAGCTCCTTGGCCAGGGACTCGAGCACGTCCAGCACACCTAATCAACAGAGTGAAAGGATGATCTGTCATGAAACGTCTGCCCCGCCTCATTCTCTGCACTGGCATAGCCTTTGTTCTTGCTGCCGGGACGGCGTTCGCATCCCCCACTCTGCGCACGGGCTCCCACGGTCATGATGTTCTCGTGCTGCAGCAGGCACTCCAGAACGCAGGCTATAAAATCAAGAACGCCGACGGGGTCTTTGGCAAGGATACAGAGCGTGCGGTTGCAGAGTTCCAGCGCGATAACAAGATCAAGATCACAGGCGTCGTCAATAATGCCACGTGGCGCGCACTGAAAAATGCGCCGTCTCAGCGTGCGTGGGGGATCGATGTTCCGCCCCCCGCCGAGAAGGGCCTTCCGCTCGCCCCCAACGGCAAGCCCATCCTGCCGGCCAGTAAAGTATCCGATGTAATCAAGACAGCAAAGGCATATATGGGAACCCCCTACGTATTCGGAGGGGCAACACCGAAGGGCTTTGACTGCTCCGGCTATCTCCAGTATGTGTTCCAAAAGCACGGAATTGCAATCCCGCGCACCGCGGACGAGCAGTATAAGCTCGGCCTCAGGACAAAGAGCACAAAGGAACTGGTCCCCGGTGATCTCGTCTTTTTTGAGACTTACGAAAAAGGCGCATCCCACTGCGGCATCTATCTCGGCAAGGGGGAGTTCATTCATGCCTCCACGAGCAAAGGGGTCCGTGTAGATACGCTCTCGAACAGCTACTGGAAGCCGCGCTTCCTCGGCGGCAAGCATATTGTGAAATAAGCAGGCAGCGAAACAACAAAACGGAAAGGCCGGCTCGGATATGATAACACACGTCTTTCGCCTGTTCACTGCAGCCGTTCTATTTTTTGCGGCAACATTCTCTGTCGCGGCAGCTGCAGAAAAAACAGATGATCCCTATCGAGTGAGTTGGAAAGAACCACAGGCGCGCGGCAATGAAATCCACCGCGAACAACGCAGTGATATCTGGGGCGTTGCTAAGCAAGGCGATGTTCGCACGAAATTCCTGCGTATCCTTCCCTATTATTACGGATCTTATGAACTGCAGGAAATCCATAAGAACGACACAGTTGAGTACCTTTTTCATGTACAGGATGAAACCGGCAGCGACGGAACTGTTCCGCGCCTCACAATCGGGACGAAGGAGGACACGGCATTTGAACTGACTCCTGTCCCGGCAGCAGAGATCATGACCCGCCCATCCAAGGATTATACCGATTACTGGTATCGTGTCGATGATCTCACTCTTTGGACGGCGCTCGAAGATCCGGCAAAAAGAGGGAAAGTAAACGCCTATTTCTATACGCCAAGCGGGCATATGTGGCGTGTTGACATCTCTGCTCTGGTTAAAAAAATTCCGCGCTGGCTCGCGTTGTCAATCGATGAATGCCCTGCCTACGGACCAATGTACAGTGTCTTTTTCCCCGGTATGCCTGCGGATGAACTGCGCGAAGCAGTCGCGTACCGAACAAATGCACACCACCCGAGCGGACGCCCAAAAACATCGAATAAGTTCATCTATTCGGATGTGGGAGACCTGCCTACCTTTGCCACGCATCCGCCGCTTTCTCGGGAAGAGGTGCACTATGTCACATTTCGTGAAGAACCTTCCGGAACATGGGTGAATTGGGATTACTGGGGCGCTCCGACCGGAAATGTTCATCCCCTGGATACGGTCAGCAATATTACGCAGGCAGTTTATCTGGATCTCTATCCGACCAAGTATTACGGTTTTACGCTTCAGGGTCATCCGGAGAAGCCGCGCTGGATCATCGATACAATCGACACCAAGACGCATCCGGAACTTGCAGTGATGTCAAAGGGCGATGTCATCAAATCACTCAACGGCATCCCTGTTGACGGCTACCCGAAGTATGTGGCAGAGTATCTGATGTGGTACAGCGCCCTCTCTGAACTAAATCTCGTACTGGAAAACAAGAAAACGGGTCTCTACGAGATAACGGTGCATTCCGGGCTTATCCTTCCGACAGCAGCGATTGATTACAAGACGGAAAACGAGAAGGCGAAGCATCTGCGTTTTACGAAAGAGTCCATCATCGGTTTTCGAATTGACAGTGCTGTTCCATTCGAGATCTTTGATCCGCTCGGAACGCCTGAGGTGCATGTAGAGTCGCCTTGCACCGACTGGATCTTGGATCATTTCCATACACATAGACCCGACACACGTCCACTTGCAAAATTTTTCACAGAGGGCTCTTCCAGAGAGTAGAGATCTGATGTAAAAGCCTCGTATCTCCCAAAGCATGCACCGATGTTGACTTTTTCTCTGCCGCTCATTATAATAGTGCGGTATCGGGATGTGGCGCAGCTTGGTAGCGCATCTGGTTTGGGACCAGAGGGCCGCAGGTTCGAATCCTGTCATCCCGACCATTGCACCTGTAGCTCAGTTGGATAGAGCAACGGCCTTCTAAGCCGTGGGTCGAGGGTTCGAATCCCCCCAGGCGCACCATTGAAGATCGACCGCATTGCCGTTTGGCAATGCGGTTTTTTCGTGCATGAACACAACAAAAAACAGATGCAAGATACTCGCATCTGCTGTATGCCGATATGGTGGAGACAAGGGGGATCGAACCCCTGACCTCTTGCATGCCATGCAAGCGCTCTCCCAGCTGAGCTATGCCCCCGCGCTTTCGCGCTGACAAAGGGTAGTATAGCGAAAAGGAGAAAACTTGTCAAGATTGAATTTGATGGTGCATCCGTGCTGACTATCTATACTCTGCGTTGCGTTTTTCATAGGCCTTGCTCAGGATGCCGCTCCACCAATCCTCATGTGCCCGATACCATGCGATCGTCGTCTGTATGCCGTCATCAAATTTCGTTGCGGGAGACCAGCCGAGTTCGCGCCCGATCTTTGACGGATCGATCGCATAGCGCCGATCATGCCCCTTACGGTCTTCGACGTAGGAAATCTGATCCTCCCCTCTGCCCAGCACCTTGAGAATTATTCGGACAACCTCAATATTCGATCGTTCGTTGTGCCCGCCGACATTGTAGACCTCACCCTCTGTTCCGCGGCGCATGATGAGGTCGATGGCCGCGCAGTGATCGTCCACATGCAGCCAGTCACGGACATTCAGTCCGTCGCCGTAGACGGGCAGTTTTTCCCCCTGCATGGCGCGGATGATCATGAGCGGAATGAGTTTCTCCGGGAACTGAAACGCGCCGTAGTTGTTTGAGCAGCGCGAGATTGTGACGGGCACGCCGTAGGTGCGGGCGTACGCCTGCACGAGGAGATCCGCCGCCGCCTTGGATGAGGAGTACGGACTCGATGCATGGAGGGGTGTCTCCTCCGTAAAGAGGAGATCAGGGCGATCGAGCGGCAGGTCGCCGTAAACCTCGTCCGTCGACACCTGGTGAAAGCGCTTGATTCCATATCTTCGACAGGCATCGAGCAGAACGCTTGTCCCGATGATGTTCGTCTGCAGGAAGATCTCCGGATTCTCAATGGAGCGGTCCACGTGGGACTCTGCCGCAAAGTTGACCACAATGTCCGGCTTCTCGCGTTCAAAGAGTGTATAGACGGCCGCACGGTCAGCAATATCGGCGCGCACGAAGGAGAACTGCGGATGCTCCATCGCCCGATCAAGTGTTGCAATGTTGCCCGCATAGGTCAGCGCATCGCAGCAAATGATCCGATCCTCCGGATGTTCACGCAGTTCATGGTAAACAAAGTTCGCTCCAATAAATCCGGCACCGCCCGTGACAATGATCTTCATAATTTCCGCTCCTTTTCTCTTTGCTTAAGATGATTCGACACCTTCCCTCTTTTCCCTTTTTAGAAGTCGTTGATAAAATGATGTCCGTCAGCTTGGTGCAGATTTTATTCTGCCGAGGCCTCCTCGGCCGGATTCCTTTATTTACATTTTACAAACATCCGTGCTATACTAATGCATAAGGAGGGATGATGATGAGCGGGCGCATCTATATCGCCATTGATCTCAAGGCTTTCTATGCCTCCGTCGAATGTCTCGAACGCGGACTCAATCCGCTGACCACACACCTCGTCGTCGCGGACGAGAGCCGTACGAGCAAGACGATCTGCCTCGCTGTCTCTCCTGCACTCAAGGCACACGGCATCGGCGGACGGCCGCGGCTCTTCGAGGTAATCCGTGCGGTCGATCAGGCAAATGCACGCCGCCGTCTCCGCGTTCCGCAGAGGAGACTCACAGGCGAAACGACAGATGCGGAGGAACTCGCAGCAAATCCCGCCCTTGCCATCGCCTACCACGTCGCACCTCCGCGCATGGCACTCTATATGGAGTACAGCATGCGCATCTACGAGGTTTACCTGCGCCGCATCGCACCGGCGGACATTCACATCTACTCCATCGATGAGGTATTCATCGACGCAACAAGCTATCTGCATACCGAACACATCTCCGCACATGATTTTACCATACGTCTGATCCGTGATGTCCTGCGTGAAACAGGGATTACTGCAACGGCCGGAATCGGCACGAATCTCTATCTCGCCAAAGCTGCGATGGATATCGTTGCAAAGCATATGCCGGCGGATGCTGACGGTGTTCGCATTGCGGAACTGAACGAGATGAGCTACCGACAGCGCCTCTGGGCACATCGCCCGCTCACGGATTTTTGGCGGGTCGGACGAGGCTATGCGCGAAAACTGGAGGAGAACGGGCTCTATACGATGGGAGATATCGCGCGCTGTTCCCTCGGTAAGCCGAATGAGCGGCACAACGAGGGTCTCCTCTACCGCCTCTTCGGCATTCAGGCAGAACTCCTGATTGACCATGCATGGGGCTTTGAGTCCGCCCGCATGGAGGACATCAAAAAATACCGGCCAAAATCGCGCAGTATGCACATGGGACAGGTGCTTCAAATGCCGTACACCGCCGCAAAAGCCCGCCTCGCTGTCTGGGAGATGGCAGATGCAATCGCCATTGAACTCGCAGAGAAACGTCTCACGAGCGACCGGCTGGAGCTGACGATTGGCTACGACACCGAGTCACTGATCCGTCCCGAGATCCGCACCGCCTATCACGGACGTATCCGCACAGACCGTTACGGAAGGCGTGTTCCGTGGCCGGCGCACGGCAGAGTGTTCATTGAGCGCGGAGCACTGCCCCATGCCGTTATGAATGCGGTGACTGCTCTGTATGATGAGATCATCACTCCCACACTTCTCATCCGGCGCATCACCATCTCCGCACATCATCTGATGACGGAGGAGCAGCGCGCCTCTGCCGCGGAGCAGATGTGTCTTTTCTCCGCAGAGGAGACGGAACAAAGACCTCTTTCATCAGCAGAAAAAGCAGTACAGGAAAAAGAAAAATCACTCCATGAAGCACTCATTCATATCAAAAAGACATATGGAAAGAACGCCATCCTGCGCGCAGCCAACCTCGTTGAGGGGGCGACAGCGCGTCTGCGCAACAGCCAAATCGGCGGACATAAGGCCTAGGAGGAAGATATGCAGCGAACGATTCAGGACTATGCGGACATCATTCATCTGCCGCGCCACGTATCAAAGACGCATCCGCCGATGTCACTGCGGGATCGTGCGGGACAGTTTGCTCCTTTCTCGGCGCTCACGGGACTCCATGCCGCTGCCGGCCGCACAGAGAAACGCTGTAACGCGCAGTACGAGACATACAATCCACCGCCGGATAACGCTTGACAGGGGCAGGAAAGATCGATAAAATACTGTCCATATCGGGATGTGGCACCGCTTGGCAGCGCGCATCGTTCAGGACAATGAGGCCGCAGGTTCGAATCCTGTCATTCCGACCATCTTCATACGCATATGAGCCGGAGTCCACAGGGGATACCGGCATTTTTATTTCAAGGAGCTGAACTATGGGACATGAACGCAAGCGATGCAGCTGGGTCAAACTGAATGACCCTGTCTATGTAAAATACCATGACGAGGAATGGGGACAGCCGCTCCATGACGAACGTGCCCTCTACGAGCTCTTTATCCTCGAGACATTTCAGGCGGGTCTGTCATGGGCGACAATTCTGCACAAACGCGAAAACTTCCGACGCGCCTACGAGGGGTTTATCCCCGAGCGGGTTGCCGCCTTTGATACAGCAAAAATTGAAGAGCTGATGCAGGATGCCGGGATTATCCGCAACCGCCGCAAAATCGAGGCAAGCATTATAAATTCCCGCATATTTCTCGAGATCGCGCGTGAGTTCGGATCATTTGACCGCTATATCTGGGGATTTACCGGAGGGAAAAGTGTCCGCGAGAGCTGCGAACTGCGAACAACGTCCCCGCTCTCGGATGAAATCTCCAAGGACCTCAAGCGGCGCGGCATGAGGTTTGTTGGCTCAACCTGCATCTACTCAACACTGCAGGCCATCGGCGTACTGGCTGCACATACAGATGAATGCGATTGGAGCAAAGCATGAGGAGCACGGGGTCCCCACACCTCGCAGCCCTGCGCGCTGCTTTCCCCTACACCGCCCCAATTTTCGCAGGATTTCTCTTTCTCGGGCTTGCCTACGGCATCTATACAAATGTCTCAGGATTCTCGTTCTGGTATCCGATGGCGATGAGTGCCCTCATTTTCGGCGGCTCACTCGAATTCATTGCAACGGCACTCCTCCTCAGTCCGTTTGCACCGCTCCAAACCTTCCTCCTCGCATTCATGGTTCAGGCACGTCATATCTTCTACGGGATCTCAATGTTTGAAAAGTACCGCGGCACGGGCTGGAAGAAGTCCTATCTTATCTATGGCATGTGCGATGAGTCCTTCTCGATCAACTATACGGCAAAGATCCCGCAGAACATTGACGCAGGCTGGTTTATGTTCTTCGTAACCTTGCTGAACCAGATCTATTGGGTTACAGGCGCGACCATCGGAGGTCTCGTCGGTGCAAGCCTCCCCATCAATACAGAGGGCATCGAGTTTGCGATGACGGCACTCTTTGTCGTCATCTTTTTGGAACAGTGGCTGAACGATCCGCAGCACTATACAGGCATCCTCGGACTTGCCGCAGCAGGTGCTTCTCTCATAATCTTCGGCAGAGATGCATTTATGATTCCGTCCATGCTCATCATTCTCACAGGCTGCCTCGCCGCACGCCCGCTCATTGAGGGGAGGACGACAGCATGAGTTTCCCGGAGGAATGCATCACCATTGGTCTTTGTGCTCTTGCGAGTGTACTCACACGAGCACTGCCTTTCCTTCTCCTCTCAGAGAAGAAGCCGACACCGCCCATCGTCTGCTACCTCGGCAATGTCCTCCCTGCTGCGGTCTTTGGGATGCTCATCATCTACTGTCTCAAAGACACCTCTTTTCTGAACGGCAGCCATGGCCTGCCAGAAATTACCGGCATCATTGCAACAGTGCTGCTGCATCTCAAATTCCGCCAGATGCTCCTCTCCATTGGTGGCGGCACCGCAGTCTATATGACTCTGATTCAATTTATATTTATTCCATAGAACATAAAAGACCTCTCTGCAGAAATCTGCAGAGAGGTCTTTTCATATGTCTGATGATCTCTTACATGTAATCATCCGCAGTGCGTGTCTTTGCCTTCTTGCTGACGCCAAGCATCCGTGCGATGCGGTCAACAATGACGTAGAACACGGGGATGAGGAAGATACCGAGAATGGTGGCAAAGAGCATGCCCCCGACAACGGCAACACCCATGCCGTTACGCGCTGCAGCTCCGGCACCGGATGCCATACACAGCGGCAGACAGCCGATGATAAAGGCAAAGGATGTCATGAGGATCGGGCGCAGACGCAAACCCGCCGCCTGAATCGCCGCTTTCAGCGGATCCATGCCGCGGTCCACGCGCACCTTTGCAAACTCGACAATCAGAATTGCATTCTTTGCTGCAAGACCGATGACCATGATGACACCGATCTGCATGTAGACGCTGTTCTGATAGCCCGCCGCAGGGATGCCAATCGTACCAAAGATCAGCGCAAGGATATACTCAGAGAAGAGCGCCCCAAAGATGCCCGTCGGTACAGTAAAGAGAACTGCAAATGGCACGCTCCAGCTCTCATAGAGTGCTGCAAGGCAGAGAAAGACAAACACGAGCGCAAGTGCAAGCACCTGCATGGTCGAATCCGCAGATTTCTGCTCCTCGCGGCTCTGTCCCGACCACTCGATGTTAAAGCCGGAGCCCGCATGTTTCTGCACAATCTCGGTGATGGCTGCCATCGCCTCACCCGAGCTGTATCCGCTGCCGGAACTGCCCTGGAACGTGATCGAACGCGCACCGTTGAAGCGGCTGATCTGAGTCGGTCCTGTTGTAAGTTTCGGCTTCAGGAGCGTATCAAGCGGAACCATGCCGCCCTGAGAGTTGCGGACAAACACGAACTTCGCCGCCTCTGCCTCGGTGCGGTAGAGCACGTCAGACTGGAGGACAACCTTGTAGGTACGCCCGAACTGGTTAAAGTCATTCACTTCGTAGCCGCCGAAGTTGACCTGCAGCGCCGTGAATACATCTGAGAGCTGAACACCGAGGTTCTTGACCTTTTCGCGGTCAATCTCATACTGATAGCTCGGTGCATTGATCTTGAACGTGGAGCGCACGCCTCGCAGTTCGGAGCGTGTATTCGCCTCGGCAAGAATTGCATTCACAATATCGTTGAGTTCCGTATCGGAATGTCCGCTCATATCCTGCAGCTGAAGCGACCAGCCGCCGACGTTGCCAAGCCCCGGCAGAGCCGGTGGGTTGATGGCGACGACGAGTGCCTCAGGGGCCTCCATCGCCCCGACGCGGAACATTGTCCCGACGGCAGCAGCAACGGATTCGTACAGGCTTGTGCGCTGCGACCAGTCCTTCATGCCGACGAAGACAACCGCGCCGTTGGAGTTCGCTCCACCCGCGAGGATATCAAAGCCGTTGATGGACATGACAGCACTCTGCCCCTTGATCTCTCGCTGTGCTGCCTGCTGGATCTTGTCCACGGTCTTCTGTGTCTGGTTCGTGGACGTGCCCGGCGGCAGCTGAATCGCGATCATCAAGTAGCCCTGGTCTTCCTCAGGGACAAATGTGGTCGGCAGATTCCGATAGATGATTGCAGTCAAACCGCAGACAAGAAGAAGGAAGATAACAGCCAGCTTCGATTTACGAATAAAATTCGTAACAATACCGACATATCCTTTGCGCGTACGGTCAAACCAATTGTTGAATTTATCAAAGAAGCGGCCGAGAATGCCTTTTTTCTCATTTTCCTTCTTCGGCTTCAGCATCATCGCGCAGAGCGCAGGCGTCAGCGTCAGAGCGACAAACGCAGAAAGTGCCATCGAGATGGCAATGGTGAGCGCGAACTGCTTATAGAGAACGCCCATCATGCCGCCAAGAAAGGCAACGGGAACAAACACCGCCGCAAGAACAAACGCAATAGCGACAACCGGCCCCTGCACCTCGTTCATCGCGCGTTCGGTCGCATCGACCGGTGAGAGGCCGCTCTCCATATGATGCTCAACATTCTCAATAACAACGATCGCATCGTCAACAACGAGACCGATGGCAAGCACCATAGCAAAGAGGGTCAGTGTGTTGATGGAAAAATCCAGCAGCACAAATGCGCCGAACGTACCAATCAGAGAGACCGGCACAGCGAGCAGCGGGATGAGCGTTGCGCGCCAGCTCTGCAAAAAGATGAAGATGACGAGTACAACGAGCAGCAGCGCCTCAAGGAAGGTATGCACAACCTCCGTGATGGATGCGTTGATGTAATCCGTACTGTCAAAGACCGACTTCATCTTGAGACCGGGCGGGAATGTTTTCTCCGCATCCTCGAGGATCTTGCGCACCTCGGCAAGAGTTGTCATCGCATTCGCATCGGAGGTCAGCTGAATACCGAAACCGACAGCGGGATAACCGTTAAATTTTGCAACGATATTGTTGCTTCGTTCCCCGGTCTCAATGCGCGCGACATCTTTCAGGCGGACGAATGTACCGTCCTTGCCAGAAGCGATGATGACGTTGCCGAATTCTTCTGGTGTTGTGAGACGCCCCTGCACCTTGCCGGTGAACTGCTTTTCCTGTCCGTTCACCGTCGGCATACCGCCGACCGTACCTGCAGGTGCCTGCACATTCTGCTCGTTGATCGCCGTCGTGATGTCTGCAACGGTCAGCCCGAGCTCTGCGAGGCGATCCGGATTCATCCAGACGCGCATCGCATAGTCCGCACCGAATACCTGCACCTCGCCCACGCCGTTGACACGCTTGATCGCGTCAAGGAAGTAGAGCGTCGCATAGTTCTTCATGAATGCGCGGTCATAGGTGCCGTCCTCAGAGTACATCGAAACAAAGTATGCCATCTGTCCCGAGGACTTGCGCGTTGTAACGCCTGCCGCCTGAACGGAGGACGGAAGGCTCGCATTTGCACCTGCCGCATTGTTCTGTACCTTGACAGCGTCCATGTCGCCGTCCGTACCGACTTCGAAGGTGACGGAGAGGCTGTACCGTCCCGTATCATCAGAGGTGGAACTCATGTAGTCCATCCCCTGGGTGCCGTTGATCTGCTCCTCGATGACCTGCGCCACCGTCTCATTGACAACAGCGGCACTCGCGCCGACATAGTTCGCCGAAACGGCAACGGTTGGCGGCGAGATCTGCGGGTACTGCGCAATCGGCAGCGAGAATCCTGCAATCGTACCGACGATGACAATCATCACCGCAATGACGATTGCAAAGATCGGCCGATGTATGAAAAATTTTGCCAAAGGATTCCCTCCTTACTGCGCGGGCGTAAGTGCGCTCGTATTGAAGCTGGAGGAATCCCCCTCGATTGAGAAGCCTATCTCGTCCGCAGTCACCATTGTCACTGCAAGATCGCCGCCCTCCTGAAGGGTCGTAAGTCCCTCGACCACGACAATATCCGAAGCATCGAGACCATCCTTGACCACATAGTAGCTGCCGATCTTATCCCCGACGGTGATCGTGCGTGCCACGGCCTTGTTGTCCTCTCCTACCAGCATGACAAAGGACTTGCCGAGCAGCTGCTGAACAGCGCGCTCCGGAACGAGAATTGCGTTCGGAAGGGTATCGCCGATGAGGCTGACACGGGCAAACATCCCCGGAAGCAGGAGCCCGTCCGGATTATCAAAGAGAGCCTTCACTGTAAGCGTTCCCGTCTGAGCCGCAAGTGCACGGTCTACCGTCGCAATATGTCCGATAATCGGATACTTAGACCCGTTGGAGAGTGTCAGCTCCACAGCGACCGCAGCAATTCCGCCCGTCTTTGCCGCCTGCTCTACAAACTCCAGATACTCATTTTCCGAGAGACTAAACTGCGCATAGATCGGACTCGACGTACCCATCGAAACAAGTGTCGTTGTCCCAGCCGAGACAAAAGTCCCCATCGCCACATCATCCACGGAGAGCTGCCCCGTCATGGGCGCATAAATCGTCGTATCTGCCAGATTCTCCTGTGCCTGGCGGAGGAGCGCTGCATTCGCTGCTGCTGCTGCCTCATAGGAACTCACCTGTGCCCGCTGGGTAGAGAGGGTCTGCTCTGAGATGGCCGCACTCGCATAGAGCGACTCATAACGGCTCAAATCCATGCGCGCATTATTGAGCGTCGCCTCAGCCTGTGCAAGGTTTGCCTGCGCCTGAAGGACCGCGCTCTCGTACTGGCGGGAGTCGATACGGTAAAGCGGCTGGCCTACGGTGACAAACTGCCCCCCCGTAATGTATTTCTCCACAATATTGCCGGAAACGCGGGACTGGATTTTCACCTCGTCCGTCCCTATGATCTGGCCTGCATATATGTGTGTGAGAGGCGTATCCTGACGCAGCGCATTCATCGCCTTGACCGGAGTTGGGCGTGCGCCGCCCCCCTGCTGACCGCCGCAGCCTGTCAGGAGCATGCTCATTGCCAGAACAGCGGCAGCAAAAACGCCAAGGCCTCTTTTGATCTCAAACAAATAAAAAACCTCCTCTTTTCCCATTCCCTATAACAATCTCGTGTTCTCTCTGAATTCTTTTATGAAGAAGGGCAGGTATCCGCATTGAGACTTCCTGCCATGCAGATTTATATTATCTAAGCAAATTAAAAAAGTCAAGAAATGATGTGCGCGCCAACGTAAAGTTTAACGCATCTCTAACTGCATCCCAGATGCTGAAGAGCGCAGGCAGCCGCATGCTGCTCCGCCTCTTTTTTGCTGCGTCCCGTTCCCTCTCCCATCGCCTGTTCTCCGACAAGGACACGGATGGTAAAACGCTTGTCATGATCCGGGCCGCTCTCGGCAATCAGCTCATAGGAAATACGTTCATGGCGTTTCTGCTGGATATGTTCCTGCAAAGCAGTCTTGTAATCACGCGCAACATGGGTCGGCTTGACACAAAGTGCCTCCTCTGCAAGCTGACGCGCAACATACTCCTGTGCCGCCTCCCACCCCTGGTCCAAATAAACCGCTCCAATGACGGCTTCAAAGGCATTCTCAAGGTTGTTCTGGCGATCGGCTCCGCCGTTGTGCATCTCTCCGCGGCCAAGACGCAGATAGCTGCCCAGAGCAAGGGCACGTGCCAGACGCGCAAGCGTCTCGCTTTGGACGAGGCTCGCGCGCATTTTGGTCAGTTCGCCCTCAGAACACGCCGGAAAATGTGCATATAAATACGTGCTGGAGGCAAGCTCCAGCACGGCATCGCCCAGAAACTCCAGGCGTTCATTATGCGGTATAGAATCCTTCGCTTCATTTGTATAGGAAGGATGTGTCAATGCCTCGTCGAGAAGCGAGAGATCACGGAAGGAAACTCCGATTTTTTCAGAAAGGTGTGCAAGCTGCGCACGCCGCTCCCCGGTCATACGGTATGCCATTTCCTTACTTCTGATACTTCTTGACAACGAGGCAGGCATTGTGTCCGCCGAAACCAAAGGAATTCGAGATGGCTGCACGAACCGTCTTTGCACGCGACTGATTCGGCACATAGTCGAGATCAAGCCCCTCATCCGGCGTATCGTAATTGATCGTCGGGGGAAGCATATCCTTCTCGACAGAAAGCGCCGCTGCGATAAGCTCCACGCTGCCCGCCGCACCGAGGAGGTGGCCGGTCATCGATTTAATGGAGGAAACGGAAATATCCTTTGCCGCATCGCCCCAAACTGTCTTGATCGCCTCAGTCTCGCACAGATCATTCATATGCGTCGAGGTACCATGCGCATTGATATAGTCAACGTCTTCCGGCTTCAGTCCGGCATCGTCAAGTGCAAGCTGCATGCACTTCGCCTGATACTCACCATGCGGTGCGGGGCTTGTAATATGATAGCCATCGGAGTTCGAGCCATAGCCGACCAGCTCTGCGTAGATATGCGCACCACGCGCTTCTGCATGCTCGAGTGTCTCAAGCACGACAAGACCTGCGCCCTCGCCCATGACAAAGCCCGAACGATTCTTATCGAACGGACGGGAGGCATGTGCCGGATCATCGTTATGGTCCGTGCAGAGCGCCTTCATTGCAGCAAAGCCTGCGCTCGCTGCCTCTGAGATGCTCGCCTCCGTGCCGCCGGCAATCATAATGTCGGCCTCACCGCGCTGCATGACGCGGAATGCATCGCCGATGCAGTTTGCCCCTGTGGCGCATGCCGTCACGACACAGGACACAGGCCCATGCAGACCATAGTTGATCGCAACCTGTCCCGCTGCCATATTGGCAATCATCATCGGGATAAAGAAAGGACTGACGCGTTCGGGCCCCTTGTCAAAGAGACGCTCGTAGGTGCCGTGCATGGTCTCAATGCCGCCGATGCCTGCACCGACATAAGCACCGATCCGGTCGCGGTTCTCCTTGTCGAGGTCAAGCCCCGCATCCTTGATTGCCATGCCTGCCGAAACAACGGCAAACTGAGCATAGCGGTCCATGCGCTTTGCCTCTTTCTTATCGATGTAGCCATCAACGCTAAAGTCCTTGACCTCACCGGCAATCTGTGCAGCGTAGTTCTCCGCATCGAAGCGCGTAATGCGTTCAATACCGTTCTTTCCTGCGAGCAGCGCATCCCAGAAGGCATCCTTTCCAATGCCGATCGGCGTAATCGGGCCAACCCCCGTAACGACAATTCTCTTTTTCAAACCAATCGACTCCTTTCCTAGAGCAGGATACCCTAGTTCGCTTCCTCAAGCTGCTGTTTCAGCTCCTCAAAGATCTCATGAACGGTCAAAATCCGATTGATGCGCGGCATGAATTCCCCTGTAAATACAAGGCCTGTCTCGAGGTCTCCCTGCTGCGCACGCGAGAGTGCGCGAATGATGCAGAAGTGGTGATCACACTGTTTGAGACAGCGGTCACAGACCGTCGGCGGCACGGGTCCTTTGAGAATCCGTGCGGAGAACGGCGTGCGTACTGCACGCCCCGGGAGTCCAACCGGACTATGGATGATCACAATATCATCCTTCTTGGATTTCAGATAGTACTGCTTCAGCGTCGGCGCAGCATTTGACTCGACACACGCGGCAAAGCGCGAACCGAGCTGTACGCCGTCCGCCCCCATCTTGTGCAGATCGGCAATATCCTGCCCGGTCAGAATGCCTCCGGCAGCAAAGACGGGAATCTTCACCGCTGCGCGCACATCGGAGATGATATTGCGCACGGACTGGTCCGTGCCAAGATGTCCGCCGGCCTCTTTTCCCTCGACAACAACTGCAGCCGCGCCGAGTTTCTCGGCAATCTTCGCAAGCTTTGCCGTAGAGACAATCGGAACGATCGGCGTACCGGAGTCCTTGCCGAGCTGGAACATATCGCGGGAAAATCCCGCACCGGCGACGACGAGATCAATCCCCTCATCAATCGCAGTCTTAACGGCATCCGAAAAGTCGCTTGCCGCGACCATCTCATTGATGCCGATGATCCCATCGGGAGAAAGCGAGCGCGCAAGCCGAATCTCATAGCGCAGTTCCTGCGGCTTCATGCCGGAGGCCGCGATGAGTCCGATACCGCCCTCGTTCGCAGCGGCGGCTGCGAGCCGTGCCGTCGTGATTCGAATCGCCATACCGCCCTGTATGATGGGGACGGTGGCAACCTTGCTGCCAATCCTCACCTCGGGTAGTCTCATATAAGCCCTCCAATCGGGAGAGATCGCCACACAGCAGCACCGGACACAAGCCGGATTCCCCCCCACAAGAAGTTTTGGCTCCTCCTCCAGCCGGACAACACAGCGCCGGCTGACAGTCGGATTTATTACAGCAGGATGTTCACTCATCCTGATTTTATGCAAAGTCAGTATGCCTTTTGAGAAAAATCCCGTGCGCCTCAGCTATCACGGGATTTCCCTAAAAGACCAGTTTTGTGCACTTATGCAGCAGAATGCTGCTATGCCTTACTTATTCTGATCGATGTAATTGACGACATCCTGAACCGTCTTAATCTTCTCAGCAGCCTCATCGGGAATTTCTACATTGAATTCCTCCTCAAAAGCCATGATGAGCTCAACGATGTCGAGCGAATCTGCGCCAAGATCGTCAATGAAGGTGGACTCCAGGGTGACTTCATCAGCCTCCGAGCCAAGCTGTTCTACGACGATGTCGCGAACCTTGTCAAACGTTGCCATGTGTTTTCACCTCCTTTAAATAGATTGATTGTATGCTACATAACCATGCCGCCATCTACATTCAGCGTCTGGCCAGTAATGTACGATGCCGCATCGCTCACAAGGAAGAGTACGGCATCGGCAACATGCTCCGGTTTGCCGAGTGCGCCGAGAGGAATGCCCTCGACAATCTTTGCGCGAATGCTGTCCTTAAGGACAGCTGTCATATCGGTCTCAATGAATCCGGGCGCAACGACATTGACCGTGATTCCGCGCGCTGCAAACTCCTTTGCCGCAGCCTTCGAGAAACCGATCACGCCGGCCTTTGCAGCGGCGTAGTTCGTCTGTCCCACGTTGCCGATCTCACCGACAACAGAGGATAGGTTCACAATGCGCCCGCGGCGCTGCTTCGTCATGAATTTCGCAGCGGCCTTAGTGCAGGAGTAGATGCCTCTGAGATTCGTATTGATTACCGCATCGAAATCCTCATCCTTCATGCGGACGAGCAGCGTATCGCGCGTAATGCCCGCATTGTTGACGAGAATATCGAGGCCGCCCAGTTCTTCATGGACGCGTGCGACCATATCTGCCGCCGCGGTGCTGTCCGAAACATCAGCCTGAACGAGGAGTGCTGTACCGCCCCGCTGTTCGATGACGGTCTTAACCTCCTCGGCTGCCGCCTGGTTGCCCGCATAGTTGACGGCGACTTTCGCGCCCTCCTCTGCGAGACGTATGGCAACGGCGCGTCCAATGCCGCGGGACCCGCCCGTAACAAGAGCAACTTTCCCCTCAAGAAGCATGGATACCCTCCTTACTCATGACCGAATTCATTTAATCATTACTTCTTTAGTGTGTCAAGTGTTTTTTGCAGAGATGCAGCATTCTCGACGTTGAGGCTCGTGAGTGTCTTGTCGATGCGCTTGTTGAAGCCCGCGAGCGTCTTGCCCGGGCCGCATTCGACATAGGTATCCGCACCGAATTCGCGCATCGTATTGACGCACGCAATCCAACGCACAGGATGATCTGCCTGTGCAATGAGATTTGCCTTAATCTCCGCTGCCCTCTGCTGGAGGCCGCCCGTATAGTTCGAAACCACGGGAAATGCTGCATCATGCAGCTGCACCTTATCCAATTCCGCTGCCAGTTTCTTCGCCGCAGGCTCCATAAGCGTAGAATGGAACGGTGCGGAAACCGGCAGGATCACGGCCTTCTTCGCGCCCTTCTCCTGCAGCATCTGAACAGCTGTCTCTACGCCCTTCGCCGTGCCGGCAATGACGGTCTGGCCCGGACAGTTGAAGTTGACCGCCTGGACGGCACCTGCAGCACTCGCCTCAGCACAGACAGCAACGATGCTCTCATCATCAAGACCGATGACGGCAGCCATTGCCCCCTCGCCCACAGGAACTGCTTCCTGCATATAGGCACCGCGCTTATGCACAAGCACCACAGCATCCTGGAAGGAGAGCACGCCTGCCAATACGAGCGCAGAATATTCGCCGAGGCTGTGCCCGGCAGCAATCTCAGGTGCGATTCCCTCTGCGCGCAGAAGTTCTGCGGCAATGACAGACACCGTGAGAATTGCAGGCTGCGTATGCTCCGTCAGCTGCAGCTGATCGGCCGGCCCCTCAAAGCAAAGTTTGCTGATGGAGTAACCGAGTGCCTCATCTGCCTCTTCAAAACGCTTCTTTGCATGATCATAGGCATCGAAAAAATCCTTCCCCATACCGACAACCTGCGCTCCCTGTCCGGGGAACAAAAATGCGAGTTTTCCCATAATGATGCTCCTTACGCGCAGGTTGCGCGTGCCGCGTCCATCGCACCCGGAAGCCCGTTTACGATGTCCTCGATGATCTGCGCAACCGGCTTAATATCTGCCAGCATGCCGGAGATCTCACCGATCATGACAGAGCCGTTGTCCACATCACCCTGGTGTGTTGCACGGTGCAGGCTGCCGACGCCGAGCTGTTCAAGCTCCTCGTTCGAGGCACCTGCCGCCTCCAGCTCTTCGTATTTGCGCGAGAGTTTGTTCTGGAGAACGCGCGCCGGATGTCCGAGTGAGCGGCCCGTGACCACAGTAGAGCGGTCCTTTGCCTTGAGCACGGCATTCTTGTAGTTCGGGTGCGCAATGCACTCCTCGCTGAGCACGAAGCGAGAGCCCATCTGGATCGCCTTGGCACCGAGCGCAAATGCTGCGGCCATGCCGCGGGAGTCGCCGATGCCGCCTGCTCCGATGACAGGAACATCCACTGCATCGACAACCTGCGGGAGAAGCGCCATCGTCGTGATCTCGCCAATGTGGCCGCCGGACTCCGTACCCTCGGCGATCACGGCATCCACGCCCGTGCGCACGAGACGACGCGCAAGCGCCACGGATGCCACGACAGGGATGACCTTCGAGCCGATTTCCTTGAGAGCCGGAACATACTCGCCGGGGTTGCCCGCACCAGTCGTGATGACCGGAACACGCTCCTCAAGGATAACCTGCATGACCTCCTTGACGAACGGACTCATGAGCATCACGTTGACACCGAAGGGCTTATCCGTCCATCCCTTTACCTTGTGGATCTCATTGCGCAGCGCATCCGGCGGCATATGGCCGGCACCGATGAGACCGAGCCCGCCCGCATTGGAAACAGCAGACGCCAGCTCCGCTGTGCCGATCCATGCCATACCGCCCTGGAAGATGGGGTACTTGATACCAAGCATCTGACAAATCGGATTATGTTCAAACATTAATCGTTTTCCTCCTTTGCCCACTTCATAATACACGACGCCCATGTAAGTCCCGCACCGAAACCTGCGAGGGCAATGTTGTCTCCCTTTTTGAACTGATGCGCGTGTGCCGCCTCCGCGAGGGCGACAGGGATGGATGCGGCAGACATATTGCCGTAACGATGAATATTTATAATAACTTTGTCCATCGGCATGTCAAGTCGCTTGGCAGCCGCCTGGATAATACGGATATTCGCCTGATGGGGCACCAGGAAATCCAATTCCTCCCGCTGCATCCCCGCACGTGCGAGAGATGTCTCCACGGTCTTGCCCATAACCTTTGTCGCAAAGCGGAACACCGCCTTGCCGTCCATATGGACGAAGTTGAGCCGCTGCTCGATGGTCTCGGGTGTCACGGGGCAAAGGCTGCCGCTCGACGGAATGTCGAGTGCATCGCCGCCCGAACCGTCGCTGCCGAGATCAAAGGCACGCATGCCGTACCCTTCCTCTACCGGTCCGAACACAGCTGCACCTGCGCCGTCTCCGAAGAGGATGCAGGTATTGCGGTCCTGCCAGTCAATAACCTTGGAGAGGATCTCCCCGCCGATCACGAGAATGCGGCGGTAGGTACCGCTTTCAATGAACTGGGCAGCAATGGATGAGGCGTAAACAAAGCCGGAGCATGCCGCCGAGAGATCGAACGCTGCCGCATGCTTTGCCCCGAGACGATCCTGCAGTACACATGATGTCGCCGGAATGATGCGGTCTGATGTGAGCGTCGCCATGATGATGAGGTCCAGCTCTTCCGCCTGTACGCCCGCATCGGCGAGTGCCATCTCGGCAGCACGCTGAGCGATTACAGACACTGGCTCATCATCGGCGGCAATGCGCCGTTCATGAATACCGGTACGCTCGACAATCCAAGCATCACTCGTTTGGACCATCTTCTCCAGGTCAAAGTTTGTCAGCACCCGGTCCGGAACACAGTATCCTGTCCCAATGATACCAGCACTAATCTTAGGCACGATTCGAATCCCCCTCCTTTGCCAGAGCTTCACGGATCTGATCGAGCACCTTCCCGTTTACATAGTCCACCGTGACACCGATGGCGCTCGCAATCGACTTTGCATCTGAGGAGCCGTGCCCGATCACGCAGCAGCCGTTCACGCCAAGAAGCGGTGCACCGCCGTACTCGCGGACATCGAGCCGCTTGCCGAGACGGCGCAGGGTCGGCATAAGGAGAAGCGCACCGGCCTTTGCCATGATTCCAGCCCCGCGAATCTCCTCCTGGATCAGCCCGAGGATCGTCTTTGCAAGGCCCTCTGCAAATTTCAGCACGACGTTGCCGACAAAACCGTCGCAGACAACCACGTCGAAGTTACCCTTGGGGACGTCTCTGCCCTCTGCGTTTCCGGTAAATCGGATGTTCGGCTCTGCCTTAAGGAGCTGGTAGGTCTCTTTCGCCTGCTCGTTCCCCTTCGTCTCCTCCTCACCGATGTTGAGGAGGCCGACGCGCGGATGTTCAATGCCGAAAACGTACTGCGCATAGAGTGATCCCATGACTGCACTCTGCACCAGATGCTCCGGACGCGAGTCCACATTCGCCCCCGAGTCGAGCATGAGCGTCACGCCGTCCGGCGTCGGCATCGGCGTCGCGATCGTCGGTCGTCCGACTCCGCGAATCCGGTGCAGGATCAGCTGTGCTGCCGCTACCGCAGCGCCGGTTGACCCCGCCGAGAGCACTGCATCGCAGGTCCCCTCCTTCACAAGGCGCGTTGCTACCACAATCGAGGAGTCCTTCTTTATGCGGACCGCCTCTGCCGGATGCTCATCCATGCCGATGACCTCAGATGCATGTACGATGGAGATGCGCAGGGCATCGGTATTTTCGCCCTGCAGTTCAGCGCGAATCTTCTCCTCGTCCCCGATCAGCACGATCTCGCAGTCGTATTCTTTCGCTGCATCCACGGCGCCCCGCACAATTTCCTTCGGAGCGAAATCACCGCCCATCGCATCGATCGCTATCCGCATCCTGCACTCCCTTCCCGCATGCCTATCCTGTCACCGATTGAGTGACACCACGATGAACTTTGCACGAAAGACCTCTTTGCCCTCACGCAGCGTCTTCACCCATACAAAAATCTTATTCCCGCGCACCTTCACAATCTCCGCGTGCGCAATGACCGTATCCCCTTTGCATACGGGGACCTTATACTTTACATTGGCAACGCCGGTCATGGCAACAGGAGCATCGATGATCGCAAGAGCCAGTGAGTTTGCCTGTGAGAACAGAGCAGTACCGCGCGCAATCTCCGACTCGGCAAAGATAAGATCCTCCGTCACCTTGAGTGCCGAGGTTCCCCGAATGCCCAGTTCCAGCGAGAGAAGATCACCAATCACCTCTGCGTGCGGAATGGCACGCACCTTTTCGCGTGCATTTTCCGCGAGCGTACGGACACGGGCGCGCAGTTCCGGGATGCCCAGCTCGGTCCGATCGAGGCGCACCGTCTGCACACTGACCCCAAGGCGTTTGGCAAGCGCCTCATCCGTCAGGAAGGGTTCCTTGCGTACCGCCGCGATCAGCGTCTCATGCCGCCGCCGCTTCTTCTCCGTCATCGCACCACTCCTCTCGCAAAACACTCCAATGCAAGTCTGCATTCATGTTTTATTTTTAGCACCAGATGCTATCAGTATGAAAGCATTATACTAGGTGCTAAAAAAAAATGCAAGAGAAAAAGTAAAAAAATAAGAGCCGCCGCAAAAGTCAAAGGACTTCTTGCGGCAGCCCGGATGGTTCTCATTCAGCAGCCTCAGCCACAGGTTTTCCGTCATAGTAACCGCACTCCATGCACACGTGATGCGGGAGCTTTGGCTCATGACACTGCGGGCACGATACATAGTGCGGTGCTTCGAGCTTCCAATTTGCACGACGGCGATCGCGGCGTGCTTTCGATGTTTTTCTCTTTGGTACTGCCACTTTGGATACACCTCCTTAATTATTTTTCAATAGGCTCTCTAAAGCCGCCAGTCGGGGATCGGGCACGAATGTATCGCAGCCGCATGCCCCTTCGTTCAGGTTCTGCCCACAGACCGGACAGAGCCCCCTGCAATCAGACTTGCACAGCTCACGCAGCGGCTCAGCCACAAGGAGGGTGTCACGAACAAGTTCGTCGATGATGATCGCATCGCCGTCACAAGGCGCTGCCTCATCCGCTTCTCCCGGAGTCTTCGCATAGTCCTCTGAAAAATCAAGCATCATATCCCGCTGCCCCTCTGTAAGGCAACGGTCACAGGTGAATGTACGACAAGCTCTGATCTCACCTGCCACACGGAACGTTCGTCCCGTATTCATCACGGTCCCATCAACACGGACATCACCGCTGAAATGCAGAGCATCCGCGCCCATATCGAGGGAATCCGGCGGCACCAAAAACGAAAAACTGCGGCTCTCGCCGAGTGCAAATGCCGTCTCCGCAATATCGAGCTTCATCATGACGCATGACCTTTCACATTATAGCGATGGTTACGGGCATTGTCAAGGAACGTTTTTCAGCGATCTCAGAGTTCCTGTACATCGCCCTGCGGCGCATTCATCTGCGCCTTTGCCGTGCGCAGAACATTCATCGCCTGGTTCAGGCCTGCCTCCGCCTGCTGAACCCCTTTGAAGGTGCTTCCAACGTGTGCAATCAGCTGCTCAAACACCTGGTTTGCATAAGCATCCGCATCGCTCTGAAGACGCGCAGCGCCCTCCTGGGCCTGCTCCATTATCTCGCGGGCCTGCTCCTGCGTCTGCTGCATGATTGCACGGGCACGCTCCTTCGCCTGGATGACGATCTCGCTCTCCTCGAGCAGCTGATTGGCACGCGTCTGTGCACTGTCAAGGATGTCCTTTGCCTCATCACGCGCACGGCCAATGATATTCTCCTGCTCCTGCATGATCTCCGCTGCACGGTTCAGCTCCTTCGGGAGATCCATGCGCAGTTCCTCGACGAGATGCACAATCTCATCATCGTTGACGAGCGCCTTGTCGCTAAACGGAAGATGCGAGGCATCCGCAACCAGATCTTCCAGTTTTTTCAGCGTATCGATTACTGCCATAAATCTAACTCCTTTTCCTGCGCACTGTGCGCCTTATCCCCGTTGGGGCTTTTTAGGAATCACTGATAAATTCAGCACCGCCATCTTGGGACATCCTTTTCGCCCTGCCAGCGTCAAGAAATCCTCCACATAGCACACCGGCTATGCGTCCGGTTTGTATCCTTGACAGGACAAAAATTCTGCGCCAATCTGACGGACTTCATTTTATCAGTGATTCCTATACAGTTTCAGAATCGCCCGCTCCACCGCCGGCGGTACAATCCCCTGCACCGGTCCGCGGAAGCGGATGAGTTCCCGCACGCCCGAGGAACTGACAAAGGTCAGGTCGGGACGCGTCAGTAAAAATATCGTATCGCTCTCCGGCATCAGATGCCGGATCATCGATGCGTGATTCTCCTCATACTCGAAGTCCTTTACCGAGCGCAGCCCGCGCACCACAACACGTGCCCCCTCTTGCTTCATGTAGTCCGTGAGCAGACCGGAGGACACATCCACGCGCACATTCGGCACGTGTGCTGTCGCTTCGCGCAGAAACTGGATGCGGTCGTCCAGCGGGAAACATCCGTCCTTCTGAACATTGTGGAAGATGCAGACAATGAGTTCATCAAACATCGACGCCGAGCGCTCAATAATATCAATATGGCCCGTCGTCACGGGGTCAAAACTCCCGGCAAACACCGCTCGTCTCATTCCCGCACCTCCTGCGTGTAAAAACAAATGCGCGCCGCGCCGTACCGTCGCTCACGCACGAGTGAGAGGCCGCCTGCCTGCGCGATCACCTGCTCATCGGCCCCCTGTTCAAGGACGAAGAGTCCGCCGGGGGCAAGCAGCCCTCCTGCAGCAGAGAGCAGACGAACATGATCCTCCTGCCCATAAGGCGGATCGGCAAAGATGAGATCGAACGCGCGCGCTTCGCGGGCGAGTGCCGCTGCATGTCCGTAGGCATCGCCGCGCAGGATCTCCGCACGTTCCTCCATCCGCGTACGGCGCACATTCTCAACCAGTACAGCATGCGTTGCACGGTCAATGAGCACAGCACTCTGCGCGCCGCGTGAGAGGGCCTCGAGTCCGAGCGCACCGGTCCCCGCAAAGAGATCAAGCACGTGTGCATCTGCTGCACGTCCGCTCAGCATGCTGAAGAGGGCCTCGCGCGTCCGGTCAGCCGTCGGCCGCGTCTCATCCCCCGGAGGGGCTTTCAGGCGCGTGCCGCGGGCGCTGCCCGTAATGATCCGCATTGCATTCCTCCCGCTATTTTACCATAGGCGTACCTATTTTACCACAATTTACATTCGCATTTCAACCTGTCCGTTTAGAGCAAAACTGTGTTATAATATGGAAACAATAAATGGAGCAAGCCAATGAAAAAAACTTTTCTCACAGCAGCACTCTTCTTATCGGTCGCCGTTCTCCTCTTTCATTGTGTATTTCACCCTTCATATACAGGGCAATGGCGCACACTTCCCGAGACGACAAAAAGCACAGCAACCCAGCTGCCCATCCTCCTCGTGCCGCTCGACTCGCGCCCCCCGTGCAGGGATTTCGTGATAAACGGCGGAAAGATTATCGGGCGGGATATTGTGACGCCCCCAACAGAATACATGGATTACTACACACAGCCCGGCAATACGGCTACAATGCGGAAATGGCTTGCGGAGAACGCAGGCAGCGCATCCGCCGCCATACTCTCAATTGATCAGCTGCTGTCGGGCGGACTGCTCGCGGCGCGCGAGGCCCATATCTCTGAGGAAGATACAGCGGCTCTTGCAGATGATCTGCGAGCGCTTCACCGGGCACATCCGAACGTCCCCCTGCATGCTTTCTACATCCTGCCCCGCGCCATCCCGCAGGACGGCATCGAGGGCTGGCGGGAACGGCGTGCCCTTCTTGCTTACGCACGTCTCCTCGGACGCACAGGCGAAGGCCTTCCCGTTGATACTGAGGAGATGGAACGTCTGCGCGGACAGTTCCCACCGGCCTATCTGGAAAAGTATCTCGCCCACTTCGAGGAGAGCACATCACTCGCGAAGATGCTCATCGAGCTCACCGAGGAGGGGGTGCTCACACGGCTCGTCCTCGGGCAGGATGACGGTGAAGAATATTCGGTCGGCAATCTGAAAAAGATGGAAATTGCCGACCTGCTTGCACAAAAAAACATTGCCGCCGATCGAGCGATGATTGTGCATGGCGCGGACGAGATTGCGCTTTCTCTTCTGGCACGTATCTCTGTGGACGAGCTGCACCCCCGCGGAACCACTGCCCCGCGCGTTGCTGTCCGATACGCCGGTCCTGCCATGGACGATGCTGTTTTCCCCTTTATGGCGATCTCAAACGATATGACAGCGCATGAGAAGATCACCATGCTCGGCGCAATGCCTGCAGAGAATGACACGGACAGCGACTTGACGCTCCTCATCTCGGCGGGCGATAACAAAGCAGATACGCTCGGCACGCGTGCACCTGCCGCAGAGGCCATCAAAGACATGTTGGCGGAGCAAAAGTCCGTCGCTCTCGTCGATCTCTCACGTCACTTTCACGCAGAGGAATCTCTCCTCCCCATCTTGATCGAAAAGAACGTGTCTGTGAACGCCCTCACAGCATATGCGGGATGGAACACGGCAAGCAATGCGATCGGCACGGCGCTTGCACAGGCTATACTCTATCACTGCGCCATGGCAAATGCAAAGACGCAGGCAGACCATGAATCGGCACTTCATGCGAATCTTGCGTTCCTCACGGGACGTATTGCAGAGGATACGTTCTATTTAAAGGAAAGCATCGATCGCGTGAATGACACACTCCGCACTGCGGGCTATCGGAACACCGCCGACCTCGACCTCACGAGGAATTGGCGCTGGGCAAACGATCTCTTGATGAACGATCTGAGCCGCCGCATGCGCAGCTATGAATCTGCTGCCGCATTCCGCACTCCATTTCAAAGAGGAGAGATGCGTCTGCACCTTGTGCAAAGCAATATCACGGCATACTACCCGTGGCCGCGCACCTTCGAGATACGGCTCAATGCCCGGCCGTCCGCCGCAATATCCCCATAACGCAAAAAAGCGGAGCTGTTTGACTCCGCTTTTTTTCTGTGCTTTACTCCGCCGCAAGGCCGAACCGCGTGATGCCTTCCTTACGGAATTTATCGAGCAGATCCATGACCCCGCTGTAATTCATGTCTCCATCCGCACGCACGACAACGGCAAAGCGCTGGTTCTTCTGGCTTTCCGCACGTGCACGGCGCAGAAGGGTTCCCTCGTCGATCTGCTGATCCTCGAGCCAGAGCGAACCATCCTTGCGCACGGTGACGAGATAGGTCACGTTCAGTTGTGTCTGTGCCGTCTGCGCCTTCGGCAGATTCACGTCAACGGTCTTAAGATTCACCATATAAAGCGTGCTCATAATGAAGAACACGAGCAGAAAGAACATGATGTCGATCATGGGGATGATCATGACCTCGGGCTTTTCAAAGGCCCTTCTGTCGCGCAGTCTCATGCCTCATCACCTTCCGCTGCGTCTCCGCTGTGCAGGGAGGTCTCGATCACACCCTTCACGCCTGCTGCACGCGCCAGCTCTATCCGGCTGTTCTCGGCAGCGGAGAAGCACATCTCCATATCCGTAACGATGTTCTCAATGCGTTGAGAGAAATACGCATGCACTGCAAGTGCAATGATCGCGACACACAGGCCCATCGCCGTCGCAATGAGCGCCTCACCGACACCGCCCGTAATCGCGCTCGGCTCCCCCGCCTCAATGTTAAACACACTGAACGTCGAGATCATGCCGCTGATCGTGCCGAGCAGACCGAGGAGCGGTGCCATTGTAACGATGACGCTCAGATAGTACATGCGATTGCGCAGCTTCGACAGTGCGATGCCGGACTGAATCTCCATGTAGGAGGACATCTTGCGGGAGTTCTTGCTGTTCTTGGAAATCGCACTGAACAGAATATCGGCAAGTGCGCCGCGCTCCTTCTCTGCCAGAGCCAGAGCCTCCTTGAACTGACCATTGGCGATGTGCAGCATGAAGGCCCGTGCAAATGCTCGCCCCGCATCTGCGCGGCCGAAGTACAGCGCACGCTCGATCCCGATAAAGACCACTAAAATCGACGCTGCAAGCAGGAAGTACATGACAATGCCGCCCTGCTGAAAAAATTCAATCCCCTGCGCAATATAACCCATTATGCACCTTTTCTTTCTATGTATAAAGTACAACAGTCTGCGCTCATCTTTCAGAATTCGACTTATTCTACTATATATTCTCCCCTGCGTCAACGACTGCCAATATATCATTATATCTGCCTTATCCTGTCCGTATAGCTTGCGGTCGATGGGAAAACATATTATAATGAAAGCCGTTCTTTCACAAAGGAGGATGCAGATTGAAGTTCCCTCTCGTGCGCGGATTTTGGCAGCTGTTCAAAGAATATTGGAACGCCTCTGAGAAATGGAAGGCGCGCGGCCTGCTCTTCTCGGTCATTGCACTGAACCTGATCATGGTCTATCTGCTCGTCCGGATCAACGACTGGTACCGCATATTCTACGATGCGCTGCAGGCATATAACTGGTCCTCATTCTGGCCTCTCATCGGCGAGTTCACGGGGCTCGCCTTCATCTATATTTTTATTGCCGTCTATGCGGTCTATCTCCGCCAGATGCTCACGATTCGCTGGCGCACATGGATGACCGAGCAGTACCTCGCGCGCTGGATGCGCGGACAGGTCTACTATCGTCTGCAGGTGCTGCGCACCGATACAGACAACCCGGACCAGCGCATCAGCGAAGACATCAACCAGTTTGTCTCGCTGACGCTGACGCTTCTCGTCGGCGTTCTCAAAGAACTCACGACGCTCGGTGCTTTCGCCGTTGTTCTCTGGAATCTCTCAGGCGCCATGACGGTTCCCGTCGGGAGTACAGAGTTTACGATCTACGGCTACATGTTCTGGCTGTCCCTTCTCTACTCGGGGATTGGAACCTACTTCGTCCATGTGGTCGGCCGGAAGCTCATCCGGCTCAACTTCGACCAGCAACGGTATGAAGCAGATTTCCGCTTCAGCATGATGCGCGTGCGCGAGAACAGCGAGAGTATTGCATTCTATCGCGGCGAATCGGCAGAGGCGATCGGGTTCAAAGAGCGGTTCGCCAATGTCATCAAGAACTACTGGGGACTCATGCGCCGCACGAAGCTGCTGAACTTCTACATCAACGGATACAGTCAGCTTGCGATCATCTTTCCGCTCATCATGGCGGCGCCGCGCTACTATGCCGGTGAGATGGCACTCGGCGGCCTTATGCAGACGCTCTCGGCATTCGGCCGCGTACAGGATGCCTTGTCCTTCTTCGTAGGATCGTACGGCTCCATCGCTGAGCTCGCTGCCGTAATCCAGCGACTCTCCGGGTTTACGGAGCACATGGAGGAGTCCGCGCGAGTTAAAAACGACATCGTACGCATGGAAAGTACAAACGATGCACTTACGCTTCAGGACCTCACCCTTGTGCTGCCGAACGGGGCCCCGCTCCTCAGCCAATGTACGCTGACACTTCCGCGCGGGAGTCATGTCCTCGTGACGGGCGCATCCGGTGCAGGAAAGAGCACCCTGCTGCGTGCACTCGCCGGAATATGGCCCTACGGGAGCGGCACGATCGGTCTGCCGCAGGGGGTGTCCCGCCTCTTCCTTCCACAACGCCCCTATCTCGTTCTCGGGTCGCTGCGCCGTGCACTTTCCTATCCGCGTACGGCAGCAGCCCCGGATGCGGAGATTGCACGCATTCTAAAGCTGGTCGGACTGGAGCATTTTGCTGCACGGCTGGATGATACAGATGACTGGAGCCGCATCCTCTCACTCGGCGAGCAGCAGCGCCTTGCTTTTGCACGCATCCTGCTCATCCGTCCGGACTGGATTTTCCTCGACGAGGCAACATCCGCCCTCGATGAACCGCGCGAACGTGCACTCTATGAACTGCTGTATCAGGAACTCCCCACCGCGAGCATCATCAGCGTCGGGCATCGCTCGACCCTTTTTATCCTTCATGACACGGAGCTCCACCTCACAGGCCACACGTATTTCTATCAGGAGATCCCACATGAACCGTAGAGAATTCCTGCGGCGCCTCTGCCTTCTCGGCATCGGCACCGCCGCCTTCCCCTTTTTCCCTGCCGCCGTTGAGGCGTCATGGTACATCCCATCGACACTTCCGGGGGTGAGCATCCGTCCGACCTATTTAAAATTCGGTGTGCTTGAAAATCGCTTTGTAACAGACTGTGTGGTTGTCCACCATATCGGCATGGCAAATAATGATGACGTCTCGGCCGAGACGGTGCACCAGTGGCATCTGAACAACGGCTGGTCCGGCATCGGCTACCATTTTCTCATCCGCAAGGACGGAAGCATCGAGGAGGGCCGCCCTCTCGGAACAGTCGGCGCGCATGTTTATGGCGAGAACCGCCATACCGTCGGCATCAATCTCGTCGGAAACTTCGAGATGGCAGTCCCCACAGAGGCACAAAAGGCATCTGCCGCGCGCCTCATCGCCTCACTGTGTACAATCTATCAGCTGGATCCCCTTTGGGGGAGCACGGTCAAGGGGCACCGCGACCTCAATGCCACTGCGTGTCCCGGCCGTCATCTCTATTCGCAGATGCCCGACATCGTCCAGCAGGCACGCTTCTATTACGCTTCTGAGGAAATGCAGACCGAACGCCTGCGCATTGCCCAGCGGGAGCGCGAGGAGCAGGAGCGCCAGCGTGCCCGTATTCGCGAGCGCATGGATGCGGCGCAGCAAAAGAACGGCATGCCGCGCCCGACACATCCGACGCCGAGTGCGCCCAATCCTCCCGTGCATCCTGCACCGGAGAAACCGTCGATCAAACCGAACAAGCGGCCGGATATTCCGAAGCCAAACGGTAAGCCGGCACAGCGCCGCATTGCAATGTAAACGGGGGTGACGCACCGTGGGATTCCACTACCGATGGTTCGACCGTGATCAGGAGAAGATCGACGAGATGGGCATCCCCCTGTCGCGTGCAGAGATCGATGCGCGTACGCGCACAAAGGAGCCGGAGCGCATCTTTTCACGAGGAGAACAGACCGGGATTGTGCTCTCCTCCGTCATTTTCGCCTACGGCTGGATGGAAAACGATCTCTCGCTCATCTTCTTTTGCCTCTCATTTCTGGTCTTTGAGCTGCGAAAGATTGTACAGCGCTGCTCGGTATCCCATGGAAAAAGCATTGCGAATGCCATGCAGGGCTTTAGCTTTGCCCTGCTTCTGGGCGCACTTGCCTTGGTATTCACAACCTAGGAGATTTATATGAAACTGCTGAAAATCGGAGCTGCGCTTGCGATTGTCCTCCTCTTTGTCATCATTCACCTCATCGCGCCGGAGTTTCTGCCCGAATTGTTCTCTCTGCTGGCGAGCGGAGATATTCCTGCAACGGTGGACTACATCCGCTCCTTCGGCGACGGAGCTCTGCTCTTTGCGTTCCTGCTTACACTATTTACAAACGCGCTTGGATTCCCGCCTGCAGTCATCTTCTCAACGGCAAATGTCATCCTCTTCGGCATGGTGCCCGGCATCATTCTCTCCTGTGTAGCAGAGACGGTCGGTGTGACCATCGCTTTCGTCCTCATGCGCTTTTATTTCCGAGAATCTGCGGAGAGGGTAATTGCGAAAAGTGCATTCCTGTCCAAGGTGGACCAATACAGCGGGAGCAAGGGCTTCCTCATCATGTTGATCGGACGCATGGTTCCCTATCTGCCCTCCGCCCTCCTCAATGCGGTTGGAGCACTCTCCTCCATCCGCCTGCGCGACTACGTCATCGCCTCATTCATCGGGAAATTCCCCTCAACGGGCATTGAAGCAATCATCGGCCATGACCTCATCATGCGGCAGGAAGACAACACGCGGATCATTATCGTCGTCATCTGTGCTGCTGTTCTCATCTATGCTGCCGTCCGATATGAACGACATATCATCAAAACTGCAGGACATACGGAGCAAACGGAATGACGCGACGCTCATTTTTACAGACTGCCCTGCACTCCATCCTTGCAATGGGGACAGGCGCTCTCTTTTCATCCCGTCTCGTCGAAGCAGCTGCAGACGATATACAGCATCTGCGCCAAATCGTCACTGCACACCCCCATCTGACGCGCATGCTCCAATGGGACGGCCCGCATCTCCTGCAAAACATCCGTGTTGAACTGCATCGCGCAGGCGGAGAAGCGGAGTACTATATCCCTTCCTATACCTACTTTGCAATGGACGGCAAAGTGCAGTATATCTATCATGCAGAAATTCCGCTGCCCCTGCATGGCGGTTCCTGCCGCGTCGTGTATGACAGAGGCCACAGCGAATGGATTCCGCTCACGCGTACACAGGGGAGCGAGCCGGTGCGCGCCCTCTTCTTTTCAGACAGTCAATGCGGCGAGAATTATGACACATGGCAGCACATCTATCATACTGCATGGCAGAGGCACCCCGGCGCAGACTTTGCCGCCATTGTCGGTGATCTCACGGACAACGGCGAATCTGCATGGCACTGGCACAGCTTCTTTGCTGCGATGGAGGAAAAAGATTCTCCGCTCGCACGTCATGTTCATGTGCCTGTTCTCGGCAATCATGAATACTATGACCTCAGCTGGACGGCGATGTCGCCTGCACGCTATCTGCATACATTCGCCCTGCCGGACAACGGCAGCAGGGATTTTCGCGGGCACTACTATTCATTTGATCTCGGCGCAGTACACTGCATTGTCCTCGATACACAGTTCTTCGAGCTCGGTACACGCGGCGAGGCGCTGAAACGCGAACAGCTGGACTGGCTCATGCGCGATGCTGCAGCAAGCTCGACCCCGTGGAAAATCGTACTGATGCACAAGGACATTCTCTCCTACGGAGACGATCAGCCTGAACAGAAGACAACCATGGGCATCAGCGACGCGGGGCAGATCTTTCTTGAGGCATTCGACGCACTGGGGATCGATCTCGTCATCTCCGGGCACGTTCACGCCTACCGCCGCCGCCGAATCCGCGCACGGCAGACCGATGAACACGGTACGCTCTATCTCCTCGCAGGTCCTGCCGGGAATCAATACTTCGACGTTCCCGCCGAGTCCTATGACATCGTTTCCGGTCCCAATCCTACACCGTCCAACTACCTCTATATGGAGGCAGACGAACATCAGCTGAGCATCCGCTGCGAGGCGCTGGACGGCACAATACTGGATGCGATATCCCTTCATAAGTAAAAAGAGACAGACGGCGCAAAGATCGCGCTGTCTGTCTCTTTTTACTCTTAAATCGTAACAATGCCCAAAGCTATTGCAAAAACCAATGAGATGATGGACAACCCCCAAAGCCATGGCGCACAAAAGCGCAGCAGCTGCTTGATAGAGACGCCCGCAAGACCGCAGCAGAGGAATGTTGTCGCCGCGTGCGGCGTAACGAGGACAGCAAAGTTCTTGCCGACCAGCATAGCGTTCGCCATATTCTCCGGCGATATGCCATACTGCTCACCGACGCCGATCGCAAGAGGAAGGAGGCCGAAGAAATACGGACTCGTACCGAGCATCATCCCGATGGGAACGGCAAATATCCCCATGATAATGTGAACATAGGGACCGAGGACGGATGGGATGAGCATGACAAGCGTTTCCGCCATCGCATCCATCATCTTCGTCCCGGTCAGGACTCCGAGGAATACGCCGGAGGCGAGCAGGATCATGGGAACGCCGAGAGCCTCGCCCGCATGGGCTTTGATGCGCGCTCCCTGCATTTTCGGATCCGGAAAGTTCACGATGAGAGCCAGCGACAGTCCGATCATAAAAGCAGCATACAGCTGGATCTTCGTGAAGCAGAGCATCGCAATCACGCCGACCGTGAGAATGAGATTGAACCAAAAGAGTTTTGGGCGCTTAAGCGCGGCAGCTTCCTCATCGGAAAGCTGATGCGCGGAGGAGGCATCCTCATCCAGCTCTGCCGCCTTCCCTGTCGGATGCAGTCCCGCACCGCGCCGTTTCTCCAAAATCCCCATGAACGCAGCAAAGAAGAGCACCATGATAATGCCGACAATCTGCAGCGGTATCAGCGTGTGCCAGAGTGCGTTGACATCCGTGTCCAAAATGACGCCGACACGTGCGACCGGGCCCCCCCATGGAAGAAGGTTCATGATGCTCATGGCAGCGCCGATGATGACGCAGAGGACAACAGGACGGATATGCAACTTCTTATAAATCGGCAGCATCGCCGGAATCGTCACGAGGAGAGTTGCGGCAAGCGCGCCGTCAAGATGGGCAATTGTTGCGATGCAGGCAGTTGATACCGTAACCAGGACAACATTTGAGCCGGCATGTTTCACGAGGAAATCAACCAGCGGATCAAAGAGACCGACTTCCGACATAATCGAAAAGTAAACAATTGAGAAAATGAAGAGCACAGCGACAGGCATGGTTGTTGTAACGCCTGTTTTCATAAACTCTGCAATCTGCGTGAAGTCAAAACCGCAGACAACGGCACAGACAATCGGAACAACGACAAAAATCGGTGTTGGATGCGCCTTCGACTGCAAAAGCAAATAGATGATCAGAAAGATCATGACAAAACCGGTAACGGCCAATAACATGAGAATCCCTCCGTTCTGCAAAATTATCCAAGAACTTTAACCTGCCGAAGCAGGATGAATGAATTATGCTCATCTGGATTCTATTTCATAGAGGAAGTGCGTGACCGCAACAAGATCTGCTGAGCCGCCGGGGCTGACCCATGCGGCAGTCAGCAGGTCATCGAAGGCATGGACCGCAGCACGGCCGGCCTCCGTCTCCATACTTCCCAGTTGGACAATGCGGGCGGCCTCCTCCTGCACACAATGAAGCATCGCCAGATCATGACGTCCGAGGATATTCGTGTCCATATTATGTGCCATAAGTACGAGGAGGACATCGACCAGCGCATCATTCAGCGGCGTGTTTTTTCCCCTGTGCGTACGATAGAGCGGAAGTGCGTAATTCCACACGAGCGGAAATCCTGCCTCTGCCTCTCCGCGCACACCGGTCAGTCCATAGGTGAGGTATGCCTCCTGTCCCTTTGTCTGGGGAATGTTCGGCATCCTTCCATAGTCTGCATGACAAAGTCCGGCACAGATAATTCGCACGACATTCAACACAGCATCTGCCGTCAGCGGCTTTCCATGCGCGCTGATCCATCCTGCTGCTCCGAGCAGAACTCCAAAGCTGAAGATTGCCCCTTTGTGCGTATTTACGCCCCCTGTACGGGCATACATGGCGGATTCTGCCGCGTGTCCGATTGGGCGCAGGCGTGCAAGCAGTGTGTGCAGGTTCATCTCCTGTCCCGCTCCTGCGCGTACAAATTCCGCAAAATACGGAGCGAGTACCGCTGCCGATGCCTGAAATGTGAAAAAATCCATATCCCGATGCGCCCCATTGTTCGCACGGTCGACCAGACCGGGCTTCGGGGTTGCCGCCGCCTCGATGAGCAGCGCCTCAACGGCGCATGCGGCAATCATATCTGCGTCGCACATGTTCTTCACCTAAGACTGTGTTCAGAGTTTAAGCGGCCTAATCTTGCGTACAACATCGAGAATCGTGCCGTCACGCGCCTCCAGAACGGCAATGATCCGATCCTCCCATTCGAGTTCATCCGGCTCTCCCACGAGACTGTACGCCTTCTCTTGAAGAGCCTCGATCGTTGTATGAGCAATCCCCGCGGCATCGAGGCAGTCAACAAGATCCGTACGCACAGGATTGACCGCAATGCCGTAATCGGTCACAAGCACATCCACGCAATCCCCCGGCGTCGTTACAGTAACCACCTTTTTGCAGACCGTCGCCATACGGCCGCGCACCAGCGGCGTCACGATGATGCAGCATTTGCTCCCGGCCGCGGTGTCCGGATGCCCTCCCGGCGCGCCGCGCAGCACGCCGTCCGAACCGGTCAGCACATTGACGTTGAAATCCGTGTCGATCTCAAGCGCCGCCAATACTACGAAATCCAGTTTGTTCACATACGCACCTTTATTCGCTGGATTGGCATATTCGCTCGTAGAAATCTCCAAGTGCTGATCCGGATGTTCCGCTAGATGCGCAATCGCCTTTGTGTCAAAATCCTGCGTGTCGAGAAGTTTGCGCACAAGCCCCTTGTCCATGAGATCGCAGATGTTGCCGCCCATGCCTCCGAGCGCAAAACCCATCACGATGCCGCGCTCCGTCATATAGGTCTCGAGGTAGCGATTAACAGCGAGCGAGGGGCCTCCGACTCCTGTCTGAAAGGAGAATCCATCCTTGAAGTAAGGCGTTGCCGCCATGATCTTTGCGCAGTTCTCCGCCATCATAAGATTGCGCGGATCTTCCGTCACACGCGCTTCCTTTGTTCCGATCTTTTTCGGATCGCCGACCTCATCGACGACGACGACATAGTCCACGTCGATAGAGGAAATAGATGCAGGCGTATTCGGAAACGGAACCAGGGTGTCCGTCACGACGACAACATAATTTGCATAGCGCGCATCTGCGACGGCATAACCGAGTGTGCCGCAGTTATTCTTTCCGCCTGTACCGTTTGCATTTCCGTAATCATCCGCAGAAGATGCCGCAATGAATGTGATGTCAATGGCAAGTTCTCCCGTCTCGATCGCACGCGGTCTGCCGCCGTGACTGCGGATGATTGCCGGCGTCTTGAGCTTGCCCGCGGAGATGACTTCACCGATTCGCCCGCGCACGCCGGAGGACTGAATCCCGATGATCTTTCCTTCCTCGATATAGTCTGCGAGCAGATCCTGTGCGCTGCCGAGCGATGTTGTCGCGAGCGTCAGATCCTTCAGCCCCATCTCCTCCACCAAAACCTTCACAACCATACTGGTCACATAATCGCCGTTGCGAAACGCATGGTGGAAGGACACGGTCATGCCGTCATGCGCCCCGCATTTCTCGCACGCCTCACGGATGGAGGCGAGCACCTTGGATGCCTGCGGTTTTTCCGCGCGGCGCACACGAGGGCCTGCTTTATGGAAGGTCTTCCCGTCCATATAGTATTTCCCCTGATAGACCTCCTTTCCACCTGCGAGAAGTTCCTCCGGAATTTCTCTGCCAACTGCATTTTTCATCGCCGCACCCCCTTTATAAATCTCCGTGATAAACGCCGCACGCCTTTGCCAGTGCGATCACGCGGCTCGCATCCTCGATGAAGGGAACATCGACCATCTTTCCATTGACCGTATAGACGCCGACGCCCTGCTTCGACTGTTCCTCAAAGCTGCGCACGTAAAGTTCTGCCGTCGCGATCTCCTGCGGGGTCGGAGCAAAGGTCTGGTGTACATAGGCAATCTGCCGCGGATTGATGAGGCTCTTGCCGTCAAAGCCCATTGCATGGTCGAGTTCCACCTCCGCGCGAAATCCCTCCTCATCGTCCAGCGCCGTGAACACAGTATCAAAGCACTGAATCCCTGCCTCGCGCGCCGCAAGCAGCATGAGACTGCGCGCCGTATTGATCTCAATGCCGCTGCGCACGGGGCGCACGTGCATGCTTTTGCGGAAATCTCCGCCCGAAATGGCAACGCCGAGCATACGATCCGATGCCTGACAGATTTCCCGTGCATTCAGGATCCCTTTCGGACTTTCGAGCGCCGCCATGAGAAGGGTCCGCCTCTCCTCAACGCCAAACTCCTTCTCCGCCGCGCGGACATGTTCTTCGATACACTTCACGTCGTCTGCGCTCTCACATTTTGCAATGCGCACCCCATCCGCACCGCCGGCGACACAGACGCGGATATCTTCCTGCCAGTGCGGCGTCTCGAGCCCGTTCATGCGGACAAGCACCTCAGTCTCGCCGTAATCAATGCTCCTCAGCGCATGATAGAGCGAGAAGCGCGCCGCATCCTTCTGGTTCTCCGCCACCGCATCCTCAAGGTCGAGAATAATGCTGTCCACACCGTAGATATAGGCATCCTTAATCAGGCCCGGACGCTGCGCATTCATGAACATCATCGTACGGCGGAGACGGAATCGCTCTGGTCTTGGTCTTGGAATCATTGGACTGCACCTCCCCACGGAACATTCTTGTCTGATATTCCGGCACTGCGAAAAACAGCACATTCCACGCGTGCACGAATCGTACAGTCGAGAGCTCCCTGATCCACAATCTGTATACGGACAGACTGTACGCCGAGACGCTCCAGTGTCTCGAGCACAGTTCTCTGAATGGCACGGCCGTACTGATTCATCACGCTGCTCTCAATATCGAGCTCAATCCCATTCGCTCCCGGCTCCACAGTGACTCGCACATCGCTTGATTCCAGCGTTCCCGCCATCGCCGACTTCTCGATCTGCATAACGATTCCCCCTAACTGTTAATTATGGTATCATAATAGCAAGGAGCGTTGTATTTTGTAAACGCACCCGTTTTTCCATTCATGCCATTCCATAAAAGAATGTATCTTCAATATTTTTCAATCGCAAAAGCAATGAATATCATGATATAATAAACAAAACGTATGTTATGCCTCTTTATTTCCCTGGAGGGAGGATCCAATGGATACGCAAGACATTCAGCTGCTCATGACCCTGCACCGCACAAACAATATCACGCGCGCGGCAGAGGAACTGTACACGACCCAATCTTCAGTTTCCAAACGTATACGCCAGCTTGAAAAGGAACTGGGGATCATCCTGCTCCTGCGCTCACGACTCGGCATTCAGTTCACACCGGCAGGAGAGATCGTCCTGCGCCATATCAAAGCCATTACGCGAGAGCTTATGACAATGAATCAGGAGCTCAACGACGCCCAAGGGGTGATCTCCGGCACACTGCGCATCGGCGTGTCGATCAATTACGCGATATACCGTTTGCCGCCTCTGCTCCGCCTCTATCAGGAACGCTTTCCGTTGGTTCATACGCAGCTGACCATCGAAGTCAGCCAGAAAATCTTCTCAATGTTTATTGCGGGACAGACCGAGCTCGCCATCGTACGCGGCGAGCACTCCGACTGGGACGGGCCGCGTATCCTGCTCGGCCGAGAACCGATCTGCATCATTACCTGCCGAGAGCACAGGAACCTTCCGCTCAGAGAGCTGCCGCAAATCATCCGCAAAGCCGATACCGGAATGGAGCGGGATACAGCGCTCTGGCGCAAGGAAAACAAAATTCCCACGGCAAAAAATCAGATCTTCGCAAATAACACCACGACCTGTATCGAAATGGTACGGCAAGGACTCGGCTGGGGCATCGTTCCGAAAATCTGTCTCGCGCACTTTGACGGATGCATCCGTCCCATGCACTTTGCAGACGGCCGTCCTCTCGTACGATCGACGTACCTGCTCTATACGGAACAGACCGCTGCCCTGCCGCAGATCGACGCCTTCATCAATCTGCTGCGTGAATCCACAAGCCTGCCACATACGGCATAGGAGGTAATCATGATAACAACAATCTATCCGTCTGACCATGCGGGTACTGCTCAAGTACAAGCGCTGCTTGAAAAGGAAGGTCTCCGCATGGACGCAAATATCGACTACACCTGCGCCGTCCTCGATGACGCGCATCAGGTCATCGCAACAGGCAGCTGCTACGCCAACACGCTGCGCTGCTTTGCCGTAGATGACGCACATCAGGGAAAAGGCTTGCTGAACAAAGTCCTCACCCATCTCATGAATGTCCAACAGGAACGCGGGAACTCCTCTGTCTTTCTCTATACGAAGGGCGCCTCCGCTCCCTTCTTCTGCAGTCTCGGCTTCCATGAGATTGCACGCGTCTCTGATACCATCGTCTTTCTCGAAAATCGGAGCTGGGGCTTCCCAGAGTATCTGAAAAAATTACAGGCAGAAACAGGAGCAGGAGCAACACACGGCACGGCGGCAGCGATTATACTGAATGCAAACCCGTTCACGTATGGCCATCTGTATCTCGTGGAGCAGGCTGCAGCGGAGAACGATCTCCTGCATCTCTTTGTGGTCAGTGAGGATGTGAGCTTCTTCCCCTATGATATACGCGATCGCCTCGTACGCGAGGGAACCGCACATCTGAAGAATATCGTTCATCACGCAACGGGTCCCTACATGATCAGCCAGGCGACCTTCCCCAGCTATTTTCAAAAGGATGAGGATGCGGCGATCCGCAGCCATGCACAGCTCGATATCGCCGTTTTTTCGCGTATCGCACAGGCGCTCTCCATCACTCGCCGCTATGTTGGTGAAGAACAGGCGAGCCGTGTCACACGCCTCTACAATGAAATTATGCTCCACGATCTCCCGCTTGCCGACATCGAATGCAGAGTGATCCCACGCAAGGAACGCGAAGGAGCACCCATCAGCGCATCCACCGTCCGCCGTGCGATACAGTCCGGCAGTATGGACGCCCTTCCCGCACTCGTACCGCCGACAACACTGGCTTTCCTTCAGAGCGAAGAAAGTGCCGCCATCCGCAAAAAAATTGCAGAGGCGGCAGATGTCGTACATTATTGAAAGGAGCCATAATGCTCTGCGGTATCCCTGTGGAACTTTCCGCCATGCTCGCCGCACGTGAAGAACGCGCAAGGCAACAGGATGCTTGGCTGAAACAATATCAATGCCCGCTGCTCTCGTTTACCCTCAATATCCCGGGCCCCGTTAAGACCTCCCCGGCGCTTCGTCGTGCTTTTGAGACCGGACTCTCGGCGCTGCAGGAGCATTTGACAGGTATGCATCTGTCTCCCATTGCACAGATGCAGGTGCATGCAGCAACTGGGGATGAGGCTCTCGTTGCCGTCAAAGGAGATGCCGCGTTATTGAAAGAGCTCTGTATTCGCATCGAGGAGACGCACCCGCTCGGTCGTCTCTTCGACTTTGATGTTCTCACAGCAGATGGGATAAAACTCTCCCGCCTGCTCCCGCGCCGCTGTCTGCTCTGCACAGAACAGGCTCAGGTCTGTGCACGCAGCCGGCATCACTCTATCGAAGAACTGACAAATGAAATCGAGCGCCTCCTTTCTGTATATTTCAAATAAAGTATAGAAAACTGGACTGCCCTGCAAAGCGGATTGTGATCTGCCCTCCCAAAGGAGCACCGCAGCGGCGTCGTGGATGCCCTCAAGGCAAAGCCGAAAGGAAAAGGGCACCTACGCCAATCACTCCCGCAAAATGAGACAGCAAAGCACCTCAAAGTCCTTCAGAAAGAGAATCTGAAGCTGGGCATCGAGAACGCGCCTGTTTAAAAGAATAGAAAAAGCGCAGGAAAGAGATTTCCTGCGCTTTTAGGTCTAACTCTTGGGTGTCACTGCAAAGGACAATCCCATTTCCTATCCGTATCTTCCGCGTTCAGCGACGCCACGGCTTTCGGTTTCGATGATCGCGCTTGATATTTTCCACCGCCTGATCATGGCGTTTCTGTTCCTCTCTCACCGCACGGTCATACTTCGCCTGATTGCCGTCACGGCGGAACTCAAAGCGGATCTTGCGCATGTTTTGCTCATGCACGCGATCCTCCTCCCGCATACGGAAGCTATACTCATTCGATGCGCCGTTCTCATAGCGGAGTGTCTGAGCAGACGGTGCCGCCTCGGAACAGGAAAGATTCGTCCCCATAATGCCGAGCCCCACTGCAGCTGCCAAAATACCAGAGATATATTTCTTATTTTTCATGATCTTCGCCCCTTTATCTATTTTTCCATCTTCGGTATTACCCTAACGCTTTTTCGTTGGAGTACATTTAAGAACAAGTAAATAATTTATTATGGAATCGCGGATAAAATGCATACGCGGATGCGGTCACAGACAATCGTCTGCACCGGACGACTCCGGAGCTCAGAGATCAGGGATACGGCATCCATTACACAGCCTCCTCCAGAGCAAGTTTTGTCCCCTGATGTGCACACTCCTCAGCATCCTGCCGCAGGAATTCTTTTATGCCGATCGTCGCAAAGATATAGAACATCGAACCGAAGAAAAAGAGCAATCCGAGCGACATCGCATTGCTCGTCGAGGCGTTCGGACTGAAGAGATTGCGTCCTGCGATCTGGATGCCGCCGTCAAGTACATTTCGGATTCATATATCTCCTTTTTTCTTTCGAAATGAAAAACGCCGCACCTGTGGGGTGCGACGCTGAGATCTTCCTTACTCCGCTGTGAACGGAAGAAGCGCAATGTTGCGCGCGCGCTTGATTGCAAGCGTTACCTGACGCTGATGCTTTGCGCAGTTGCCGGAAATACGGCGGGGAAGAATCTTCCCGCGCTCCGTCGTGAAACGGCGCAGCTTTGCAGCATCCTTATAGTCGATATGATCTACCTTGTCCACGCAGAACGAGCAGACCTTGCGACGAGGCTTGCGGCCTCGATCTCGTTTCATCATTTCGGTTGTCCCTCCTTATTACGGGATATACCGAGCGCCGACGCGCTCAGAATGGAATGTCGTCGTCCGGAATCACGGGTCCCATCATATCCGGCGCAGCTCCGCTCGGCGCTGCATTCTGCCCCGTCGAGGCGTCATAGCCGCCCGAAGAGCCTCCGGCATTCTTCGAATCGAGAAACTCTACGTTGTCCGCTACCACATCTGTCGCGTACTTGCGCTGTCCGTCATTGCCGTCGTAGCTGCGTACCTGAATACGCCCCTCAACGCCGACACGTCGGCCCTTCGTCAGGTTGTTGCCGCAGATTTCAGCCAGTTTTTCCCAGCAGGTCACCGGGATAAAATCGGCCGTCTGCTGGCCCTCCTGCTGAGCCGCCCGTGAAAAACGGCGGTCCACTGCAATCGTAAAGCGGCAGAATGCTTTTCCGCTCTGTGTATAACGAATCTCCGGGTCGCGCGCAAGGCGACCGATCAGTATGACTCTGTTCATCAGTTTCTCTCTCCTGCATGGATTCCCGTCATGCTTTATTCCTCGACGCCGTCCGCGCGGACGATCATGTGCTTGAGCAGATCGTCAGTGATCTTCATCACGCGGTCGCATTCAGCGACGCAGGCGGGCTCTGCATTGACGTACAGCAGAACATAGTATCCTTCACTGTTGTCCTTGATCTCATAGGCAAGGCGCTTCTTGCCCCAACGGTCCTCTTTCTCAATCGTACCGCCGTTTGCCTGAATGAGCTTCGTGAACTTCTCGATGACGGCGTTTGTCGCTTCTTCCTCCATCGGCTTCACAATAAATATGACTTCGTACAATCTCACGAAATCACCTCCTCTTTGGTCTTTGGCCGCCCCTCGAGAGAGCGGCAGAGTTATTCTTATGCGAGCGCGCACAAAAGCACACGCTCACGCGACAACGGTTAGTATATCATGTTTGAGGACAGTGCGCAAGGGGGGCAAAGGTCAATTTTACCGATTGTGATGCCAAAAAGAGGCAAAGATTTGCCGCGACTGTTAGAAGATACGTTTAACTTACAGCGAATCTATGGTATACTTCATTATATTTATTCAGCAAGCGCAGGAGGGACTCATTGTGCGTATTGTAGTTGCAGGCGCAGGGCGTCTGGGTTACAGCATTGCTTCACTGCTCTCGGAGGAGGGCATGGATGTCGTGGTGGTGGACGGCGAGGAGAGCCAGCTTGAAGCGGCAAAAACAACGCTCGACGTACTGACGATCACGGCAAATATTACCAGCCCGCTCACGATGTCCGACCCTGACATCAAAAGTGCAGACATCCTCATCGCCGTAACGGATAGCGACGAGGTAAATATTGTTGCCTGTATGCTGGCCAAAAAGCATGGGATTGTACATACAATTGCGCGTATCCGCGACATGGGCTTCACCACAGAAGCAAGTCAGTACCTCAAAGAGAGTTTCGACATTGATCTCGTGCTCAATCCGGAACTCATTACAGCAAATGAAATCAACCGTATTCTGATGACACCGGCCGCACTTAACGTGGAGGATTTTGCGCAGGGCAAGGTACGCCTTTTCGAAACGCGTATCCGCCGACGTTCAATGATCGCACGCAAGCCGCTCAAGGAATTGAAGCTGCCGCAAGGGATTCTTGCGGGGCTGATTTTCCGCGATCACCGCATGATCATTCCCCATGGCGATGATGTATTCCTCCCGGGGGACAATGCCTACTTCATCGGACTGCCGGACCGCATCGAGGAGTTCAGCCACAGTCTCGTCCCCAGCGATACGCATAAGCTGACGCGCGCCGCCATTATCGGCGCAGGGCGGACAGGGCGGGCGCTCGCGCTCATGCTCGAACGGCAGGGCGTGCAGGTAAAGGTCATTGACCGCAGCCGCGAGCGCTGCGAACTGCTCGCGGAAAAGATGACAGCAGGTCTTGCAATCTGCGGGGACGGAACGGATATCGATCTCTTGACGGAGGAAGGCGTTGCCGAGGCAGATGTTATCGTCTGCCTGACGGAGGACGATAAGCTGAACCTCATGCTCGCCCTGCTCGCACGCCATCTCTCGAGCAATAAGATCAAGACGGTTGTGCGCGTAGACCGAAATGAGTACATTGATCTTATGGAGAAGGTCGGCGTCAACATCGCACTCTCTGCTCGGCTGCTCTCCGCGAGCGAGGTTCTTGCCTATGCGCGCGGCGGTGATGTAACGCGCGTATCCCTGCTCGAAGGGGCACGCGCAGAGGCGCTTGAGGTAATTGTCAGCCCGGGAGCTCCGATCGTTGGAAAAAAATTAATGAATGCCAATCTCCCGCGCGAGTGCCTCGTCTGTGCCTATGTACGTGATGAGGCAGCTGCGATCCCGAACGGAATGACAGAACTCATGCCCGGGGATCGCGTGATCCTCTTCGTCCTCAAGAGTTTTGCGAAAAAAGCCCTTGCCTATTTTGGAGACGACTGATGCGTTTCGATTTATTTTGGGTGCTGATGGGGCGCACAGCATATGTCTTTGCGCCGCTGTATCTCATCCCCTTTGCCTACGGCTTCATGTCCGATGACCCTGCGGCAGGATCATTCCTTGCCCTTACGGTCCTAACTGCGGTGCTTGGCATGGTCTTCGGCAATATGGGGCGCAGCCATATGCGTCAGCTCTCCATACAGGAGGGGACGCTCTTCCTGCTTTCCGTATGGTTTCTGCTTGCCGTACTCGGCATGCTTCCATTTCATCTGGCAGGCCTTCATCTTTCTCCTGCAGATACATTTTTTGAGTGCATCTCCGCCCTGACGACAACAGGGATGACGGTATTCAAAGAGGGAGTGCTGCCCCCCACGCTCCTTCTGTGGAGAGCTCTTATGAGCTGGTTCGGCGGACTTCTCTTCATTGTGATCCTCGTATCCGTGCTGCCTGTTGTCAGCGGGTGCTTCGGCGTTGATTTTTCCGTGCCGCAGGAACGCCTGTTCAGTCCTTTATGGAATCGTATGATGCGCCCTATGCGAGAGATGGTTCTCCTCTATATCGTTATCACACTCATAGCAGCAGGAATCTACCTCCTGGCAGGAGATAAAATCTTCCAGGCCCTCATTCTCGCGCTGTTTACAATCTCTTCAGGAGCAGGTCCGATCACCGAGGGACTCCCGCCGACAAGTGCAATGATGCTCGGTGCCGGTCTTGTTTCCCTCCTCTCAGCGCTCCCTCTGCTTACACTCTGGCAGATGCTGCGTCTGCGCGCTGGAGGGGCTCTCTTGCGCCATATGGAGCTTCGTTCCTTTTTCATTCTCTTTCTCTGCGCAGGGACCTTGCTTGCTGTTCTCCCTCTATTGCATGATACACTGCCCATTTCGACAGCGTTCAGCTACGGGTATTTTTATGCGATCTCCTTCCTCTCGACAAACGGGCTGATGCTGCAGGAAGAGGTTCCTTTCCATAATGGTGCAGAACTCCTCCTCATGCTGCTTGCGATTGTCGGCGGCTGTATGGGATCAGCGGCGGGCGGATTCCGCCTCTCGCGCGTGCTTGTCCTGATCTCCCTCGCCTGGTCGGAGCTTCTGCGCACGCTGCATCCCCGTATGGTTTTGGCCGTGCGCCAAGGCGGCGAAGTTGTCCCTCTCCATTCCGCAGGGAGGATTCTCGTTCTTGCATTTTTTTTCGCCGCTGTCTTTTCCATCAGCAGCCTGCTCGTTGGTCTTGCAGGTCTCAGCCCCATTGAGACGATCTCTCTGACGATCTCTTGCCTGACGACAACGGGGGGCGTCTCTTCGCTTGCCGATCTGGACACGGCTGCTGCGCTGCCTGTGTGGACAAAAATGATCTGCGCACTGCTGATGATCCTGGGACGCATCGAAATCTTTGCATTCTTCCTCTTCATCGGCTCACTTCTCGACGATACAGGGCATAAGTGGTAGAAATCTATGAACAGCTATATGATCAACTATATTCTTTCACGCCTCTCCTTCGCCATGACGGCGGCACTCATAATACCGCTCAGCCTCGCGATCATCAACGATGAGCCGAGCCGTCAGGCATTCATGCTCTCCATGCTCATCAGTGCGTTTCTTGGCACCGGGTTCCGCCGTTACGGCCGTCCCGCGGAGGAACTGACGGCACGTGAGGGCATTACCATCACGGCATTCGGATGGTTCACAGGGACATTTCTCGGGATGCTCCCCTACCTTCTCGGCGGTTATCTCGGCTTTCTTGATGCACTCTTTGAAAGCGTCTCCGGTTTCACGGGCACGGGGGCAACGGTATTTTCCTCCCTCGAAGGCCTCCCGTACAGCATCCTTTTCTGGCGTATGATGACGGCATGGATCGGCGGACTCGGTATTATCGTCATCTTCATTGCACTGCTCCCGCAGTCAGGTGCAAGCACAGTCTATATGTACAATGCTGAGGGCGCGGGGCCAACAATGGACCGTGTCATGCCGCGCCTGCGTGACATGACGATAGCACTCTTCAAGATTTATCTCGGCTTTACTGCCGTCACAACGATTGTCTTCATGCTCTGCGGAGTGGATTTCGGCATAGCCGTCACACATGCCATGTCCACGATCGGAACATGCGGCTTTTCAACCTATGATGACAGCACGATGCACTTCCACAGCCCCGCATTCGAGATGTGGACCGCCCTCTTCATGTTCCTTGCAGGCGGCAGCTTCTCCCTCTATTACAGGGCTTGGCTCAGGGGGCCGTCCGCCATCCTGCACAACACGGAATTCCGTACCTATCTCGGCATTGCGCTCACCGCGATACTCCTGATCGCACTGAACCTCATCATTGAGATGGACATGGACAGCTTTACAGCGGTGCGCGTTGCTATTTTTCAGACGACCTCTCTCTCGACGACAGGATTTGTCTCAGCGGATTTTGAAACATGGCCGACGTTCTCAAAGCTTCTCCTGCTGATCCTGATGACCATCGGCGGCTGTGCAGGCTCCACTGCAAGCGGCATCAAGGTGGCACGCATTATCCTCCTTGTACGCAATGCTCGTGCCGTGATTCTGCAAAAGCTGAATCCTCACCGCGTCATCGATATCTCGCTTGGCGGGGCACATGTAGACAGCGCCATGCTTCTGCGCACAGGCACCTTCTTCTTTCTCTATATTGCAATTATCTTCATAACGGCATTTCTCCTCACAATGGATGGACTGCTGCCATTCGATGCAATTGCCGTCGCTGTCACAACCCTCGGGAATATCGGTCCTGCATTCGGCATAGTGAGCGCGACCTCTACCTATGCGCCGCTGTCGGACTTTGCAAAGACAATTCTGTGTCTCTCAATGCTCCTCGGCCGCCTCGAAATATTTACGCTGCTGATCCTTCTTCGCCCCTCATTCTGGCGCAAGACGAAACGATGGTAATATCCAGTGCACAAAAAAACGCTTTGACACTATATTGGTCAAAGCGTTTTTTTCGTATCTTTTATTTTTTTCGCCGCAGTTCTTCAAGACGTGCGCGTGTATCGCTGTCAAGGCGCTCGTGAAGCTCAATGCGCCCGAGCGGTCGAATATGCGGATTCATAAATTCCGCCCGCATCAATTTCTTTGCCTTTTTCACAGAGCGGCGCAGCTCCGGCGAGGTGACGCGGTAGGCTCCGGCACCGAGAATGACACTCTGCTCTGCACCGTCCGATGTGACAACGTGTACCTCACGCCCCGCGCGGACTGCGGTATAGGCAAGGCGCTCGATGCAGCTGTCTGCAGTCTCTCCCGCGCCCGTATAGATGACCTTCATCCGGTCGCTGATGCGGAGTTCCTTCTCCTCATCCTCAGTGAAGAAAGCATCGAATACCACCGTCATCTCGTAGTTCTCGAACGCCCCGTACTCTGTAAGGATATGCACGAGAACATCGCGGGCTTCGTCAAGCTTGCCGCGCAGGCGAATGAGCTCCGGCCATGCGTTAATGACGTTGTAGCCGTCGACAAGATAGTATTCGGATTCCCTTGGCCTAGCCATGCTGCACCACCGCTGCCTTTGCCATGCGCTGGCGGAGTGCCTCATACATGAGAATGGCCCCTGCCGCAGAGGCATTGAGTGAGTTGATCTTCCCGCACATTGGCAGGCGTACAGTAAAATCGCAGAGATCACGCGTGAGCCGGCTCATGCCGCGCCCTTCGCTGCCGATAACAAGGACGAGCGCGCCCGTGAGGTTTGCACGGTCATAGGTCTCCTCGCCCGACATATCGGCTCCTGCGATCCAAAAGCCCTGCTCCTTCAGTGCGCGCATGGTCTGTGCGATATTGCCGATGCGGGCAACGGGAACGTATTCGAGAGCCCCTGCCGATACGCGCGCCACCGTCTCCGTCAACGGAACACTGTGACGGCGCGGCAGAAGTATCCCGTGCACCCCCGCGGCATCTGCCGTGCGGAGCAGTGCTCCGAGGTTCTGCGGATCTTCGATGCCGTCAAGGAGGAGCAGAAGAGGATCCTCGCCGCGGGCACGTGCTGCCGCGATAATCTCCTCAACAGGAACATAGGAAACAGGGGCAGCATAGGCAATCACGCCCTGATGGCGTACACCTTCAGGCACCGCTGCATCCAGCTTCGAGCGACTGACGACATCTGTCGTAACTCCATGCTCTCGCGCAAGGTCGCGCAGTTCCCGCACGCCGCCGCCATGAAGCCCGTCAGCGAGCAGAATGCGGTTGATCCCGCGCCCCGCCTTCATCGCCTCCATGACTGCATGACGGCCGGCAAGAATGTCGGAGCGCTGCTCTGCAGGGCGCGCACCGGGCTGATGTTGTTCCGTATGCTTCATTCGATGCTCCATTATCCGCGCGGGATAAAGCGTTCCAGCCACGGCTCCTCAGCGACAATCAGGTCACGCATGCGGAGCATCATATCCTTGATCTCCCACTGTGCTCCCGGGGTCAGTACACGCTTTTCATAGACATCCATAAAGGAGCGCAGATTGAGCGTCGTAACGAAATTCGTACACGCTCCGCCCGGCAGGACAAAACGCGCGTCCTGCTTAGCAACACCAAGCGCGAGGAGTTCATCATACGTCTTCTGGATGTCCTGCATACACGCCATATAACGCTCGTATGCCTCTTTGTTCTCAGCGACGGTCTGCGGGACAACGTGCCCGAAGATGCCGTCTGCCTGCTTCGCGGACTGTTCGGAGACATAGCGCTGACTCTGCACGCTCAGCGACACACCAATCCGATGACGGCTGTACTGGGCGAGCAGTGTGCGCGAGACATCCTTGACGGCAAAGGTCATCGCACAGTGCTCGACGACAGAGAGGTGTTTGCTCGTCATGATGCGGTCCAAGAGACGCAGCATCTCGGCCTCCGTCTTCTCCTCAGCGAGAAGCTCAATCGGAGAGTCCGCACTGTAACAGGTCCGTGCCGCTGTCCAGCACGTCTTTAGATAATTCGGTGTTTTCGAGATCAGTTTAATTTCCATCGTTTTGCTCCCGCTGTATATTTGCCATCATCTCTTTTGCGATGATCTGAAATGCCGCCTCGGCAATCTCCTCGAGGCGCTCATATTCCTCACGAATATAGAGCGTCCCAAGCAGAGCCTCAAAGCCCGTACTTGCATGATAATCAGCAACGGACGCGCTGCGCGGCGCATGGCTCTTCGTATTGCGTGCGCGCCGGTAGATCGTCTGCTCCTCCTCCGTCAGCATGGCCGCGATGCCGCGATAGGCACGTGCCTGCCAGAGCGCCGATACAATCTGAGCGCTGAACGAATGAAGCGCCTGCACTTTTGCCTGCTCGTAGGAGAGCAGCCTCATACGCACGTAGAGATGAAAATAGGCATCGCCCACATAGGCAAGGACAAGCGGATGTACGTTCTGTGCATCCACATTCTCATAGCGTGTGCGGATATTGCCTGTCTCATCGGGCAGGAACATCATGCGCACAAGCTGCTGAAATCGTTCGAATTTCATCCTGTCGTCATGCCCGCTTCCAACGCACGCCGCTTGGCGTATCCTCGAGTACAATGCCGGCTTCCTTGAGTCCGTCGCGGATCTTGTCCGCAACCGTCCAGTTCTTCTCCGCACGGGCATCCTGTCGAATGCCTATGATGAGATCCATGAGCGCATCTGCAAGGCCGTCATCCGCCGGAGCCTCCTCCTGCTCGAAGATGCCGATGATCTCTGCCATCGCATGAAATGCATCCGCTGCCTTACGGAAATTCGCCGCATCGAAGGCAAGGCCCCGCTCGACCTCCTGATGATAGCGGTTGATCTCTTTCCCGAGGCCGAACATCTGACTGATGGCAAGTGCCGTGTTGAAATCATCGTCCATGGCCGCATCGAAGGCCTGCAGGAATGTCTCCGCCTGTGCCGCAAGCTCCGCTGCCGTATCCGCTTCCCCCTCGTGCGCCGAGAGCTCGGCGGTCACATCGCGCACATTGCGCAGACGGTCAAGCGCCGTCTGCGCCTCATGCAGACGTTCATCGCTGAAATCGAGCGGACTGCGGTAATGTGTCTGGAGGATGAAGAAGCGGATCACCTCGCCGGGGAATTCCTTCAGAATATCCTTGACCGTAAAGAAATTATTTTTTGACTTCGACATTTTCTCGTTGTCGATCGTGATAAAGCCGTTGTGCAGCCAATATCGCGCAAACTTCTCAGAGCCGTCGATGCACGGCTCTGCCTGCGCAATCTCGTTCTCGTGATGCGGGAAGATCAGATCGTTGCCGCCGCCGTGGAAGTCAAAGACGCTGCCGAGATACTTCACGGACATTGCCGAGCACTCGATGTGCCAGCCGGGGCGGCCCTGGCCCCATGGGCTGTCCCATGAGGGTTCGCCGGGCTTTGCCGCTTTCCACAGTGCAAAATCCATCGGATGCAGCTTTGCCTCGTTGACCTCAACGCGCGCGCCCGCCTCCATATCATCTAGGCTGCGCCCGCTCAGGCAGCCGTAGCGCTCGAACGCCTCCACGCGGTAGTAGACATCGCCTGAAGCTGTAGCATAGGCATAACCGCGCTCGATCAGTGTCCCGATCATGCGGTGGATGTCCTCCATGGTCTCCGAAACACGCGGGAACACATCCGCGCGGCGCACATTGAGCGCATCCATTGCCTTGAAGTACGCGGCGATGTAACGGTCGGAGATCTCCTTCCACGTCACGCCCTCACGGTTCGCGGCATTGATGATCTTGTCATCTATATCGGTGAAGTTCTGGATATAGCGTACGCGATATCCTCTGCGTGCAAGATAGCGGCGAATGACATCCCATGTGACAAACGGGCGTGCATTTCCAATGTGCGGGTCATTGTACGGCGTCACACCGCAGCAGTAAATACTGACCTCGCCTGCACGCAGCGGATGAAACTCTTCCTTTTTCCGGGACATCGTATTATAAACGGTAAGCATCGTATCTCCCCCCTATTTTCGTTCTTCCAATCCGGTCAGACGCGTCTTCAGTTCCTCGATCTCCCGGCGCATCGCCTCGATCATTTCTGCCTCCGGATCGGGCAGCATATTATGATCGAGATCGACATCCAGTTCGCTGGCAAGCTCCTCTGCGCTCTCCCCGCATTCGAGGGAGAGTTCCCGCGCCCTGTGAAAATTCGCCTCTGTATGCACACGCTTCCCATTCATCATGACAATGCGGCCCGGAATACCGACCACAGTGGCATGTGCAGGGACAGGGCTGAGAACGACAGAACCCGCGCCAATTTTGGCATGATCGCCGACGGTGAATGAACCGAGCACCTTTGCACCCGAGGCAACAACGACGTTGTTGCCGAGTGTCGGATGGCGCTTACCCTTTTCCTTGCCCGTACCGCCAAGGGTCACCCCCTGATAGAGGGTGACGTTTCTCCCGAGCTCCGCTGTCTCTCCGATGACAATTCCCGTGCCGTGATCGATAAAAAGGCCCTCACCGATCGTCGCTCCCGGATGAATCTCAATCCCCGTCAAAAAACGTCCGAAATTGGAGATCAAACGTGCCAGAAGAATCCAGCCGTGCAGATAGAGTGCATGCGAGATCCGGTGAAGCCAGATCGCGTGCAGGCCGCCATAACAGAGCACAACCTCGATCGTGCTCTTGGCTGCGGGATCGCGCTCAAAGACGACGCGAATGTCACGCTTGATCCTTGCGAACATAGCAGCTTCCTCTCCGATTGATACATTGATGCCGACAGCAAAAACGCGTCTGCATCTCTTCAGAGACGCCGACGCGCAGATCGCCTTTGATTTCTTGTTTATTTTACCAAAAAAACAGCTGCTTGACAAATTTTTATCGGCGCGTGTTTGATGGCAGGAGCTAAATCCCCTCTTCGTTTCGTCCGTGATGCGGCTGTCCGCCGACAATCTGCATTGCACGAAGGGTCTCGGTCAATACCTCCACCTCATACTGGAGTTCCATCCCCTCGACACGTTTCAGAATATCGCCCTTATGCGTAGAAACATAGCGCGGCGGCAGATTGTTCAGCGCAATCATCATCATATCCGTCCGGCAGCGGTCGCACATGCAGATGTCCGGATACTGCGGCGCGAGGCGGTCGAGCATGTAGCCGACAGCGTCCTCCATATAATTCTTAAACGGCAGGTGTTTCATCGCAGCGCTCCTTTCCGGCAGCAGTGCAGCTTATCCCAAGCGAACCGTGTATACGGTCCCCTTGTAATTTTTTGCCCCAAGGCTCTTCTCTGAGGCAACCGTATACTCAATCGTATTCGGCGATTTCTTGCGGATATAGACACCGACCTCATCGTCATCACTGACATCGGCATCGTCGATCATGCAGCGCACCATGCGCACCTCTGCGGCCTTCATATAGCCCTTCAGCGCGCGCGGCTCCTGTGTATAGTAGAGTTCGAACTCATCCTCGTCCGCATAGGTGAAATACGTCCATGTACCATAGTCGACGCGCGCATCGATATCCACCTTAAAGCAGCCGCGTTCATTCAGGCTGCCGAGGAAGTAAGGGAAGAGGAGCTCATCATGCTCATCCACATTTTTGTTGATGATCTTGACATCCTTCCCGCCTTTGCGGCAGCGGAGGAGGCCAAAGGCAACGCCTGTCTTGCCCGTACGCAGACGGTCAAATCCGTCGTTGAGGGCCCCCGCCTTCTTCTCTCCATCCTCCATACCGAGCGGGAGGTAGAGCAGAAACGGTGCATCTTTTTGCTGGGGGACACTCTTTGTGCGATCTGCCTTCTTCCCGCCGGCATCGACTGCATTGGATTTATCCGCTGCACCGCTCTTTACGGAGGGAGGCAGTGCTCCTGTCTGACGTGCAATATACTCATCGAACAGCTTGCGCACCATCGGTGCCTTGCAGGAGTTGCCCGCGAGGAAAATGTGCACCTGACGGACATCGCGGCCCTTGAACGCCGTTGCCATGGCCTGGAAAAAGTTCTCAACGCCGCGGCGGATGCGGTCCTCCAGCGTGCGCTCGAGTTTCCGTACATCAATGCGCAGACGAATTTCTGCGCGGTTTCCCGCATTTCCGGTCTTTTCAGAGGAGAATAAGGTGATCTTCGTGTCAAACGCATCTTTTGATGCAAACTCCTCATAGCCCGCACCGCGTTCCCAGAAAGGACGCAGCCGCTCGGCAAGGATCTTGTTGTTCAGATGTGAAGCTGCATCGCGCGTCTCGCGTACGAGCGCCTCCGCGCCGGCGAAGGTCTCGCTCTCGGGCGGCAAAGCAAACGTGATCTTATGCTGGCGCATCTCCGCAAGATTGTCCTTAAACACCTCATAAGCGAGGAGTTCAAGGATATTCTCGCCGCCAAGGTACATGTCGCTTCCGAACCCGAACTGCTCAATGATGAACTTGCGGCGCCCGTTCTCCGGCACATACTCCACGCCGAAGTCAAAATCCGTCGTGCCGCCGCCGAAATCAAATACGCCGTAGGCAACCTCCTCACCCGTACGCTTCGGCTCAAGCCCGTACGCCTCGAGTGCGCTGACTGCATACGCTGCAGGCTCGTTCGCACCGTCGTATACACGGAAGCGGCGCATCATCTCCGGGTCATCAAGCAGAGCCTTTGGCAGTGTCTTCCGAAGACCGCGCTCAAAGCTCAGGCGGATGTGCTCACGTACGCTTTTCTCATAACCTACCGGGAAGGAGAGAATGTAGTCCAAATAGATATTGCGGTGCATGTTGTTGATATAGAGGCCGAGATAGTAGGCATAGATCTCAATGGGATCAAACCCGCCCGCATCCAGCGGCTGTGTCTCGGCATACGGCTTCACCTCCTGGATGTAGCCGCGGCGGTCCTTCAAAATCGGTGAGTTCGCCGTGTCGCGCGTCCAGCGCTTGAGTTCACTGAACACAGAGTAATAGACAGCAATCCCCTCCGTGGACTGGCGCTCAAAGATCGCATCCGCAGCCTGGTGGGAGGCGGTCACCTGCGACCACTCTGTATAGGGCCGCCCTTCGCGCGCACGATAAAGCTGCTTGAACTTTTCAATATCAATCAGTTCGATCGCCGTCGGGTTCTCATAATCCTGCAGCGTCGGTTCATTCTCATAGTCGCCCTTGCCGATGCGCAGCAGGCGCGCCTCGCGGTCACGGCAGACGACGACTGTACTGCGCGTACCGAAATCAATTGCACAGGTGCCGTTCATGATGACATCCAGCTGGGGCGGACGCGCTACGAGGAAATCCGTCGGCGGCAGACGGAGGCAGACGCTGTCCTCTCCTCCCTCCTCCGCCAGTTCCTCGTAGAGATCCCAGTGTCCGAGGCTCATATCCGTGAGAATCCGCTCTGCATAGGGCTGTATATCGGCACGCACATGATCGGTATACAGGAGTTCCTTTTTAAACGGTTCGATCGAAAAGTCAAGCGCGACGGATCCCGTATTGATTGCTGTTTCAACAATGCTCTGGATATCAAAAGTAATGCCGAAAATGGTCTCTTTGAACCGTCCTGCCACCACATCCTCGGCGAAACGTTCATGGTCGAAGATAAGCTGATCTGCCTCAATGCGGATATAGCCGCGAATCTTCGGATACTCCGCGACCAGCCGGCGCAGACGCTTCTCTTGTTCATGGGAAACGTCCTCCGCGTTGAACTCGTCCGCAATCCATTTCAGGAAACTCTGCGCCCCGCTCTTCGTCATTCCGAGCGAGAACATGTACTTCTTATTGACAATGGATGCAGTCTCATCCTTGAGTTCAGCAATATCAATGCCGATTTGCCGCCCGAAGCGAAGCGAGCTCTCATAGAAGAACTGTCGAAATGCATTCTTTTTCAGATACAAGCTGCGCATAAGCACCGGTCGCACGGGTGCCAGTACCTCTTTTCGAGCCATTCATTCATCTCCTAACGAAAACTAAAAATTTCCTTTGTGTAAATATTCTTCACATACAAGCAAAACCCTTTTTCAGTATCTCCTAATAAAAAAGCCTGCGGAAAACCGCAGGAAAATTCTATAAAAATGGTGCGCTCGGCGGGAGTCGAACCCACGCTTTCAGCTCCGGAGGCTAACGTCCTATCCACTGGACTACGAGCGCGCTATATAAGCGTAATGCACATTATACCGCAAAGGTATTTATTTGTCGAGCAGTTTTTCATCATGCTCCGCCTCTTCGCCGGGTACAGCTTCTTCCGTATGGTTTGCCGAAATAGGCGCAAAATAGCTGCGTATGGCATAAATTTCATCGTTGATGAAAAGGGCGACCGGAGACTCCCGCAGCATAACCAATTCGAGCAAACGCGCCTGTTCGGCAGGGTTCTTCTCTTTCATCGCAGAGGGATCGGCCGCCGCGCGCGTGAGTGTGATCGCTTTCTGTTCGGCCGCCGCATATATTCCAGTCTTATGTGCAATAATGACGAGCTGATCATAGACATGGTCCGACAATTCAGGCGGCGGTGTATTTTTCTCCATGCGCCCGCGCAGCTCCTGCGTTTCCCGCTCGAGATCCAAAAGGCGCTCATATGTCACATTGAGATCGGCATCCCCTTCCTTGGCATCGGCAAGGATCTGGTGATAACGCGTCCAGTTGCGGTCCAATTCCGCAATCTGCTTCTGATACGTTTCCCACCAAGGCACAAAGAATGCATGATCCCGCTCAATGCCGGCACGCTGTTCCTGTGTCAAGGGAACCGGTACGTGCTGTGCCCTGTTCATCTGAAAAACAATCCCTCCCAGAACGAGGAGCAGAACAACAAAAAGGAAAAAGATACGTTTCGGCAAATAGCGAAACAGAATGATCAGCAGCAGAATAACGACCGCTGCCAAGGCATAGATCAGCATAGCGTTCTCCAAATAAATCAGACACCTGCGCGCCGGCGCAGCGCCGCCCGATCCAAAATATGAATGCGCCCGCGGGAGGTCCGTACCAAACCGTCCTGACTGAACTCGCGCATCAATCGGCTGACGACCTCACGTGCTGTACCGAGGGACTGAGCCGTCTGTTCATGCGTCAGACGGATTTCATCTCCATCCGTACGCTCAGATTCGGCCAGCAGGAATTTCGCCAGACGGCGCTCGGCGGGGATGAAGAGCACCTGCTGGAATTTCCACACCATTTCCGACAGGCGATGCACAGCAAGTTCATATGCATACGCGCGCACACGCACATTTGCCTCAAAGATACGCCGCACCGTATCAGAGTCTGAGACAAAGAGTTTCGTGTCCTCGGCGGCCTCAATGGATACATTGCAGGAAACACTTCTGAGGAATGCGGTGCTTGCCAGCAGCGCAACATCTCCGGCCCGCATGAGACAGAGCGTAAACGCGCGCCCCTCTTCAGAGAGCATATAAATTCGCAGCGCACCGGACACAACGTGCAGTATTCCCGCTTTTTCAAGCGGTCCGCGATGAACAGATTCGCCCTTCATACAGTGCATAAAGCGCGTATGAGCGGCCAGCCTGTCCCGCTGCACATTCGTCAGATGGTGCCACAGCTCAAAGGAATCAATATAATCTCGAAATTGAGTTCCTTCCGCATGCGCCGGCATATCTATCCCCCCTTTTCTCCCCATCTCGCAGGATTTCTAGGTCTTTCTCAGGCAGCGCACGGCGGCCAGACCTGCCTCAGCCCCTTCATAGACAGCTTTCGCAATCTGGAGCAATCCCCCGGTACAATCTCCCGCAGCATAGATGCCCGGGACGTTTGTCTCCATATTCGCCCCGACAGCGATTGCTCCGTCATGGAGAAGAACACCCATCTTACGAGCGAGTTCCAAGCTCCCGGCGGCACCGATCGCAATAAAAACGCCGTCCACGTCCATCTGCGTATCATCTGCAAAGATAATTTGACGAACGCGGCGGTCTCCCTCAATGCGTGCAATCTTCTTTGATACGACGGCAATGGGCTCCGGTGGTTTTGCCTCAAGCGCAGCCCCATTGGTCAGCATCGTCACCTGCGCAGCATGCGGCAGAAGGATCTGCGCCTCATGAAGTGCATACGCACCTGCACCGATGACTGCAGCCTTTTTCCCGCGGTAAAAGAACGCATCGCAGATTGCGCAATAGCTGACACCGCGCCCCTCAAACGCACGGAGGCCCGGCACAGAGACAGTTCGGCGCGGGGCTCCCGCAGCAAGTATGACCGCATCTCCCTCATATGTCCGCCGGATTCCTTCAACAAAAAACCCCGCACCGGTATCCATCGGCCGGACACCGACAATTTCGTCCTCTTCGAAGACGACACCGAGACGCTTTGCCCCTGCAATCCCACGCTGCAAGAGATCTGTTCCGGAGATCGGCGCAGCAAATCCATAGTAGTTCTCGATCATCTCTGCACGCGCAAGAGCACCGGCTCCATTTGCCGTGACCGTTACGTCTGCTCCCCCGCGCCGTGCGTAGAGGGCTGCAGAGATCCCGGCAGGGCCGCTGCCGATGATGATGACATGCATAGGATGCTCCTAATTTTTCTCGTGTACAAAAAAGGGGCGTTAAACGCCCTTTTTCTTGCTGCAACGATCCTGCTTAATGATGATTAAAGAGCAGGCTCACCGAACGATGACTTTGAATCCGCACAATGACATCTGCCAGCGACTGTGCGAGAGAGAGTGTAACAAACTTATCCGACTGCTTCTCCGGCGAAATAGGAATGGAGTCCGTGATCACAAGCTGGTCAATCACCGATGCATTGAGGCGTTCAACCGCCGGATCACTCAGAATCGCATGTGAACATGCAGCGAGCACACGCTTTGCTCCGCGGTCCTTGAGAGCCTTCGCCCCTTCGCAGAGAGAGCCTGCCGTATCGACAATATCATCAATCAGCAGGGCCGTGCGCCCCTCAACATCTCCGATGAGATTCATCACTTCTGCGCATCCGGGACACGGACGGCGCTTCTCAATGATCGCAATCGGTGCACGGAGGAAATCTGCCATAATGCGGGCACGCGTGACTCCGCCGAGATCCGGCGAGACCACGACAAGATCCTCAATCTCCTGCTCGCGGAAGTAGCTGGCAAGCACAGGCGCAGCGGCCAGATGATCGACAGGAATATCAAAGAATCCCTGAATCTGTCCGGCATGAAGATCTACGGTTACAACACGTGTAACGCCTGCCGTTGTCATGAGATTCGCAACGAGTTTTGCTGAGATCGGCTCCCGCCCGCGTGTCTTGCGGTCCTGGCGTGCATATGCATAGTATGGGACCACCGCCGTAATGCTGTGGGCAGACGCACGCTTGCATGCATCCGTAAGAATCAGCAGTTCCATGAGGTTGTCATTCACGGGAAAGCTGGTCGACTGAATGATGAAGATATCCTTCCCGCGGATGCTCTCTTCGATCATCACCTGAATTTCACCGTTGTTGAAGTGCCCGACGAAAGCCTCGCAGAGCGGGATGCCAATACGGTCGGCGATGTCTTTCGCCAGCTGCGGATTCGCATTTCCCGTTAAGATGCATACATTGTCGGTCGGAAAACTCATCTCTCTGTTCCTCCTAAAAACCGGACGTGCCTTTTATTTATAGAATACACAAATCTGTTTATAGTATAACACGCACGCTATATTTTTGGAAGGGTGTTCCACTGTCTTTTTGCGTACTCAGAACCAATGGAACAAGATCTCATTTTCGCTTGTCATGCCAGCCTTCGATCTCCTTCTGACGCGCACGCGCAACGGAGAGTGCACCCTCAGGAACATCACGCGTGATGGTTGAGCCGGCCGCAACATAGGAATTCTCCCCCACTGTAATCGGTGCAACAAGATTGGAGTTGCAGCCGACGAATGCACGATCCCCGATGACTGTGCGGAATTTATTCTTTCCATCATAGTTTACGGTGATTGTGCCGCATCCCATATTGACATCCGCCCCCATATCGCAGTCGCCGATGTAGGAGAGATGCGGGAGCTTTGATCCCGCACCGATCTCGGAGTTTTTCACCTCAACAAAATTGCCGATTTTTACCCCCGCACCGATATGGCTGTCAGGACGGATGTGATTGAACTGTCCGAGGTCTGTGCCGCTTTCGACGTCAGCATCATGTGCGTAGACATAGTGTGCCTTGACATCGTCGCCGACTACCATATTTTGGAAGCGCACATGCGGTCCGATGCAGCAGTCCTCCCCGATCACCGTCACCCCTTCCAGGAAAGTAAAGGGATAGATGACCGTATCCATGCCGACACGCACCTCAGCGTCAATGAACGTCGTCTGCGGATCGATGATCGTAACGCCGTCCGCCATGAGCTCCTCAGCCTTGCGGCGGCGCAGAATGCGCTCTGCAACGGCAAGCTGGTTGCGGGAATTGATGCCGAGCGTACTCTCGTAGTTGTCCGCAACAACAGCCCAGATTTTCTCTCCCTCATCCCGAAGGATGCTGAGCACATCCGGCAGATAGTACTCTCCCTGCGCATTGTCATTTGTTACCTTGGCGAGCGCGGAGAACAGAGCCTGTGCATCAAAGCAGTAAATGCCTGCATTGACTTCGCGGATCTCGCGTTCCGCTTCCGTCGCATCCTTGTGCTCGACGATCTTGAGCACCTCGCCGCTGTCACGGCGAATGACACGCCCGTAGCCCTTTGCATTCGGCATGATCGCCGTAAGCACCGTCGCCTTTGCTCCCGCATGGACATGCTCTTCATGAAAGCGTGCAAGAAGCTCCGCAGTCAAAAGCGGCGTATCTCCGCAAAGGACCATGATCGTCCCGCGCTCTCCCGCAAGCAGGTCCTTGGTCTGCAGAACGGCATGTCCCGTTCCAAGCTGCTCATGCTGCTCTACATATTCAACGCTGTCCCCAATGGCATCCCGCACGATGTTGCTGCCAAATCCGGTAACTACAATATTGCGGCGTGCTCCTGCTGCATCCGCCGCATCGATGACATGCTGCAGCATGGCCTTTCCTGCAGCACGGTGGAGGACCTTCGGCAGCTTTGACTTCATGCGAGTCCCCTTGCCTGCCGCCAATATGACTGTAACAAAATCCAACATTATGCTCCTCCCGTTCTCAGAAATTGCTTACTCGGAACTTTCCTTTGCCTTTTTTCCTTTGCGTTTCAGCAGCGTAGTTCCTGTCTTCTTTTCCTGTACTTCGATTGCATACAGCAATGTCTGCTCCGAGTTTTCCATATGCTTCGCGCCTACTTTGCGTGCATGGCGGGCATCTCCCGAGCCGATGGCATCGACGATCGCGCGGTGTTCCTCGAGAGTTGCCTTGAGACGTCCCGGATGCGACATTGAGATTGTACGGAAGCGTGTCAGCTGTTCGCGGAGATTCCCGATGATCACCAGCAGCCGTTCATTTCGCGCAGCCTGATACAGGAGTTCATGAAACTCAATGTCCGTCTGTACAATGCGTTCCATATCGCCCTCTTCAATGGCGTGGCCGATGGCGACGAGGAGGCGCTCAAGACGTTCCTGCTCCTCATCAGTGATGCGCTCTGCCGCAAGTTCGCAGGCAAGTGACTCAAGTGCTGCACGAATCTCAAAAATCTCATTGATGTCACGGATGGACACGCTCGCAACATAGGCACCGCGGCGCGGGACAGTAACAACATACCCTTCCTGCTCCAGCTTGCGGATGGCCTCGCGTACGGGCGTACGGCTGACGAGCAGTTCATCTGCGAGATCGTTTTCCTTCAGCCACTCTCCCGGCTTTAATGCTCCGCCGCGAATTGCTTCCCGGAGCACCTCGCAGACGATCTCGCGAAGCGGCTGATAACTATTGACAACGACCGGCGATAATTTTCCTTGCATAATATCCCTCTATTTACTTGACGACATCTTCTCCTGCTTCGAACACAGCCCCGTATCTTCCCGCGGTCCGCGTCAGATGCACAACGGACTCGGTCTCTCGGCAAAACTCCGCTGCAGCACGCTCTGCTGCCGCCGCTTCCTTGAAAATCCCGAATACCGTAGGACCACTGCCTGACATCATCGCACAGACAGCTCCGCATGCACGCATGCGGGCACGATAGGCGCCGATGATCGGGTGCGCCGCCTCGGTGACCGGTTCCAGCACATTGCATGCAAGTTTGGCACAGGCCTCTGTATCGCCTGCCGCAAGAGCTTTCATAAACGATGCATTATCCGGATGCCGTTCCGGCGGATGCGCATCGTAGGCACGATAGGCCCAGGGCGTTGATACCGCAGCCGGCGGCTTGGCCAGTACAACAGGCAGCACAGGAAAGTCGGCAAGCGGATCCATGATCTCGCCGCGGCCGGTCGCAAGAACCGTACCGCCCATGAGGGAAAAGGGAATATCCGAACCGATTTGCGCACCAAGTGCGCAGAGGTCCTGATCCGACAATCCAAGCGCATAGAGTTCATTCATTCCGCGCAGTACCGCCGCAGCATCCGCACTTCCTCCTGCAAGCCCCGCTGCTACGGGGATCCGCTTCACAATGTCAATGGAGACACCGCCGCGGAGCTTGCACTCCTTCATGACCAGAGCAGCGGCACGATGGGCGAGATTGCGCTCATCAGCTTCCAGTCCGGGCAGATCCACGGTCAAAGAGATCCCCTCTTTCTGCCGCCGAAGCGTAAGCGTATCTGCAAGATCGAGGGACTGCATTACCGTCGCAATCTCGTGATACCCGTCGTTCCGAAGCCCCAGAATATCGAGCGTCAGATTGATCTTCGCCCGTCCGAGAATCGTCACCATAGGAAGTCATTCCTCCATTGCTTGGAAGACTATGGAATATGAAACCATAGGCCCTCCATGTTCCAGATTAACAGGATTTCAAATTATATTCAATATTTTTTTATCAAAAAATTGTGATCGGATCGATATCAATGGCGACATCCTTGCGCGTATGCATGGCTCGTGTGCGCAGAAAGGCCTGTATGTCAGGAAGGCAGTCTGTTTTAATGAGGACGACAAAACGATACTCATTGCGCTCACGTTCGATGAGCGCAGGAGACGGCCCGATCACCATGCATCCCGTCTGCTGTGCAAACGCCTTTCGGACATCTGCAACAAAGGCATCCGCCGCATCCCATATACGGTTCCGATTCACGCCGTGGAAGAGGAGCTTTACGAGGCGGCTGAAGGGCGGATAGAAGAGTTCGCGCCGCAGTCCGATCTCCTGTGCATAGAACGCCTCATAGTCCTGCTGCATCGCCGTGCGCACGGCGTAGTGCTCCGGATTATAGGTCTGCACAATGACCTCGCCGCGCGCTCCGCGGCGTCCCGCACGTCCCGCCGTCTGTGTGATCAACATGAAACAGCGCTCCGCCGCACGGAAATCCGGCAGATTGAGGCTGGCATCCGCACTAATGATGCCGACTGCCTGTACGCCGGGCAGGTCATGCCCCTTCGCAACCATCTGCGTACCGAGGAGAATATCGTAATCATGTCTGCGAAACCGTGCAAGCATCTCTGAATGCGCCAGCTTGCGCCCTGTCGTATCGCGGTCCATCCGTACAATACGGGCGCGGGGAAGGAGCTGCCCCAGTTCCTCCTCGAGTTTTTCCGTCCCTGAACCAAAGTATTTGATATAGCGGCTTCCGCACTTCGGACAGACCTCCGGAACGGCGGCGCGCTGATCGCAGTGATGGCAGACGAGTGTGCCGTCTGCATGATAAACAAGCGGCAGACCGCAGTCGCTGCAGGTAATCACAGCACCGCACGAGCGGCACATGATAAAGGTGGAGTAGCCGCGCCGGTTCAGCATGATGATCGCCTGCTCGCCTCGATCGAGGGTATCCGAGAGAAGTTCACGCAAAGCGAGCGAGATGATCGTACGTCGTCCGCGGCGCAGCTCCTCACGCATATCAACGGCGCGCACGTGCGGCAGCGGCTGGCTGCCGATGCGCTCCGGCATTCTCAGAAGGGTCAGCTCTCCCTTCTGTGCCCGCGCATAGCTCTCAAGCGACGGTGTTGCGCTGCCCAGTACGAAAATCGCACCATGCCGCCGCGCAAGAATCTCCGCAGCAGTGCGGGCATGATAGCGAGGCGATTCATCCTGTTTATAGGACATGTCCTGTTCCTCATCCAGGATGATCCCCCCGACATTGCCCGCCGGGGTGAAGAGCGCCGAACGCGCGCCAATGATGATTCCGGCCTCTCCGCGCCGTACACGGAAAACGGCATCATTGCGCTCCGCCACAGAGAGTTGGCTGTGCAGGACGACAATATCACCTGCAAACACTTCCTGAAATGCGGTGATGAGCTGCCCTGTGAGAGCAATCTCCGGCACAAGCACGATGACTTGCCGCCCCGCTGCTCGTATGGCACGGGCCGTCTCAATATAGACACGCGTCTTTCCGCTGCCCGTGACACCATGAAGCAGGTAGCCGTGAAATCCACCGTCTGCAACCCCTGCGCGCAGAGCCGCAGATGCGTCTGCCTGCGCGGGTGTCAGCGGCTCTGCAGCAGCTGTCATTGTCCCTGTTCCGTAGCTCTCGCGTGCCTTGCGGCGCAGATGTTCCGTCAGGACCCGAGCCTCAATGAGATGCTTGATCACTGCAGGAGAAACTCCCGCTTCTTTAAGCTCCTCCCATGTATATGTGTCCCGTGTACGAAAGAGCGCCAACGCGCGCGCCTGCGCCGGCTTGCGGGCAAATCCGACAAGCAGCTCCTCCGTGATCTCTTCCGCGGTATAGTACTTCTCATACCGCGCCTTGTCGCGCTTATCCGCATGGTACTCCTTTCGCAGGAGACCATAGTGCAGGAGCTTTGCTGCCGCCTGTTCCGCCGCAACGGCAGGGAGCGCCGCACGCAGCTGCGGCATGCGCTGACTGCCGTGCACGCGCAGATAGTCATAAACCGCACGCGCATGTGTATCTGCAAGCAAGGGATGTCCCTCGTCCGCATCCTCTGACGCCGCATAGACGGGAAAGATGCGAAGACCGCTCTTGCCCGGCATAAAGAGACGCATCATCTCCGCCGCAGAGCAAAGGTAGAATTCCGCTAATTCCTGGGCAGCAGCAAGCAATTCCGGCGTAAACCACGCCTCGGCATCGACCGCCTCGATGATCGTGCGCAGCGCATGTCCGCCGTCACGATCTTCATCATAGGGGCGTACAGCAATGACAAAGCCCTCGATGCGCCGTTTCCCGAATGGAACGAACACGCGCCAGCCGGCGGCAATCTCCGGCAAGGTGTCCGGCACGGCATAAGTGAATGCGCGCCAGATGCTCTTGACCGGAATGTTGATATAGACATCAGCAACGGTCATGGGCCCACCTTCTCATCAAAAAAGCCGTTACACGAAAAGATTCGTGCAACAGCCCCTTTCCGTACAGCATGTTATAACGCAATTGCCGTCTGATTTGCAAGAATGGCCTTACCCGCCTGACATGCAGGGCAAATACAGGTATCCTCCCCCTGCTCCTTCGCCTTTCTTGCTGCAGCATTATACTCTCCCGCTTTCTGCGCGCCGAGCAGAGCAGCGCCATCCGGCGATCCCGTAAAACTGATGAGCTGATCGATCGTCAGAACATCACTCCTAATCTCCTCAAGCAGAGCGCGGTAGGCCGACTGTTCATCTGCCGTATTCACGGCGCCGAGGAAGGTCTCTGCCTTCTCCTTCAGCCCCGCATAGGTCATCGGTGCGGCTGCGAGGCTGCGCACCTCATCGATGATGCCGCTGCGATCCAGCGCCATAATCTCCCCCTCCTCAGTTCTCCATTTAAATGCCGGAATTAATGAAAAGTTCTCTCCGTTATTATAGAACAACCAGGAATATTTGACAACCAGAAAAATTCCATCCTGTTTGAATTCCGACCATTTTTCTCGGAATTGTGGCTTGGGTCACATTTTTTTTGACATGTTCCGTGTATGCTGTGAACAGAATTGATCCGAACACCCAAAGGAGGAAACAATATGGCCATCTTAAATAATATTCAGCACCAGCAGACACTCCTGCTCAAAGATCAGGTTGCCTATGCCGAGGGACAGGTTGTGAGCAAGACGCTCGTCCAGAATAAGGGGCTCGGCATTACGCTCTTCGCCTTCGCCAAGGGCGAGGGCATCAGCACGCACGAATCGAAAGGGGATGCGCTTGTGACGGCACTCGAGGGCGAAGGCGTCATTACCATCGATGATGAAACCTACGCGCTCAAAGTAGGCGAGAGTATTGTCATGCCTGCAAATCACCCGCATTCGGTCTATGCGGCGAAGGATACATCGTTCAAGATGCTCCTCGTGGTTGCATTCCCGACAGCATAAAATTTCCCAATGCAAAAATCGCCCGCAGCAGAAGAGCTGCGGGCGATTTTCTATTTTACTCTTTGCCGTCGTTCTGCGGGCCATACTGAATGTTCCGCATGAATTCGCGCGGAGAACACTGCATATATTTTTTAAATACGGTACAAAAATTTTTGTAGTCGCCGAACCCGTTTTCTTCTGCGACCTCATAGACGCGATACTTCCCCGAGACGAGCTGCGCTACTGCCTTCTGCAGACGTTCCCGCGTCAAAAGCTCGAGGAACGTCTGACCAACAGCCTCCTTGAACTTGCGGCTGAGATAGCTCGCACTCACTCCAACTTCCTCGGCGAGAAGTTCGATGCTGATCCTCTTGCGATAGTCACTCCGAATACGCTCCATCGCTTGCCGCACATAGGGATTGAGGCCCTCATCCGCAAAATAACGGCTCCAGTCGATCCCCTCCATCAGAGACTCTCCAGCTCGGTGCTCTCGCCCCTCTGCTGCCAGGCGCCGCATGAGTGCAGTGAGTTCCGCCTCATCGACAGGCTTCAGCAGATAATCTGCGGCCTGCAGTTCGATCGCCTTCTTCGCATAGCCGAACTCCGCATAACTGGTGAGAAAAACGAGCTGCGGCAGAATTCCCTCCGCACGCGCACACTCCGCCATTGCAATGCCGTCCATGCGCGGCATACGAATGTCTGTCAGCAGTATATCCGGATGCTCACGGCGCAGGAGTTCGAGGCCCGCACGTCCGTCGGCCGCATCGCCCACAACAAGACAGTCCATACTGCGCCAGTCGATCGTACTGACAAGCCCCCTGCGAATAATCTCCTCATCCTCAACGATCAGAATGCGCTGCATCGTCCTCATCTCCTTTCCCGCGCTTTATGGGAAGCACCATCTCAACACGTGTCCCTCCCTCCGGCGGGGAAACAATATGCAGGCCGAACTCCATGCCATAGAGCAGCTGAATCCGGCGGTGAACATTGTAGATGCCCGTATGTGAAGAGCTGTTCTCGCCGCGCTTCATAATCGTGCGCAGACGATGAAGTGTCTCGGTTTCCATGCCGGGGCCTGCATCCTCGATGACAATGCGCAGCTTCCCGTGCATCGCGCTGATGCGCGTGCGTATACGGATATTCCCCTCCGGATCTGCGCCATAGTGTACGGCATTCTCAACAACAGGCTGCAGGAGCAGCTTTGGTACAAGACAGTTCTTTGCCGCCTCTGCAATCTCCTGCTGATAGTCCAGCCGTGCGCCGAAACGCTGACGCTGAATTTCAATGTAGTTCTGGAGATGGCGAATATCTTCTGCCAGAGTGACGCGCTGAACACGGTTGTCAATGCTGTACCGCAGGAGGGCGGAGAGCGCCGTGATCATGCGCACGGCCGCATCCGGTTCCAGTTTCGCCATGAACTTGATATTCTCAAGAGTATTAAACAGGAAATGCGGATTGAACTGAGACTCAAGCTGGCGGATCTCAGACATCATGCTTGCCCGCGCCTCGGCCTCGTTTTCCTCCATGAGATGAACAAGACTGTGCACCATGCGATTGTATGCATCTGCAATCTCTTCAAACTCGTTGCCCGTTCGGATGGCGAGCGTCCTGTCCAAATTCCCGTGCCGCACAGCACGAAATGCATCCAGCAGTTCATCCACCGCCTGTGTCTTTTCGGCGGTCTCACGCCGTACACTGATGAAAATCAATGGTATCATGAGCAGAAAAACCGCGAGAAGAATGGCCGCCCCCGTTGCAAACTGCGCAATACGGGTACCTACAGGAAGGAGCGCATAGACGGTAAAGCGTCCGTCGAGCACATGCTCATGGGCTGCATAAAAACGCTGCCCGTCAATCTCAATCAAGCCGTGCGCGTCTGCCAGCTCAGGCACAAGCTTATGAAACACAGAATCGCGAAAAATTGTCATGGTAGAAAAAGGAGCTCGCCCCTCTTTGTCCGCAATGACAAAGTGGATCTTCTCGCTGGTCTGGAGACGTTTCTCCAGCTCACGCATTGATATGACAAAGACCACATATCCCTGCGGCTTTAGGTGCACCTTTCGCCCGTACTGCGGCGGCCGGATCGCCTGTCCGACGATGTAGTCCCACTCACGATCGCTGTGCGGAACAAACTCCTCAACACTGCCTTCCCGTGCGTCCATGCGCGACAGCACTCCCCAGCGCATGGACGGCGGGGCGAGATAGGCAGGGACTTCATTTCCCGTATGAAAGAGGTCTCTCCGCTCCGCATCGAGCAGACAAAGATTTGGAAATCCGCCGCGTCGGTTCAGCTCCGCATAAAAGTGCTCAAAAAATACCCGGCGCTCCTCCCCGCTCCCATATATGCCGCCAATTCCGGTCTTTGCAATAGCTGCCGCACGCAGCTCATAGTCTCGCGTAAGCTCCGTAAAGATCTCTCCGGCAACGCGTGCCTCTTCTTCTGTGCGCTCTGCGACATTGCGGTTCCAGTAGATCACTGCGAGCAGGATGCAGATTGCAGTGATAAGAAACCCCGGAGCGAGCGCATACTTCATCAGGGCGCTTCGTACTTCGTCTTGAAACCGCCGCATATGCTCCTCCTTTTTGCAGTCGCATCGAATAAGTTTAATATGATAGCCATGGTATCGAGGAAGGAAAATACCGGGAGGGTTTCCTCCCGGTACTGCTCCTCTGATCAGCAGAGATTACTGCACGCTCGTAAATATATCCTTGAACTTATCGAGCCATGCCTTCTTATTTTTCTCGACAACCTGTTCGTCATCGTTGATGATCTTGATCTGATCCTTCGGCAGGAGGCCGACGGGCGGATCTACATCATCACGCACGGAACGGCGGTGGAGGTTCATAGCGATGATGCTCTGTGCTTCCTTGCTCGTGATGAAATCAATGAACTTCTTCGCGTTCTCCATATGCTTTGCATTCTTGATGATATAGATGCCGTCGGGCTTGGAGATAACGCCTTCCTTCATGTAGACAAGCTTCACGGGGGCACCGTCGGCAACATACTTTGCGCCGCCCTCTTCAAAGGTCAGGCCGACCGCATACTCGCCGTCCGCAACCCCCTTGTAGACTGCAGATGAACCCGAAAGCAGCTTGCCGTCGAGATTGCGTGAGAGTTTTTCCACATAGTCCCAGCCCTTGTCCGGGTCACCATTGCCCATCGCGTAGAGCATATTGATGAGATGCTCGTAGGACGAGGAGGACTTCGACGGATCGGCAAAGGCGATCTTGCCTTTGAGCGCAGGATTCAGCAGATCCTCGTAGCCCTCGACCTTCACATCGCCGATGAGATTCGTATTGACCATGATAACGCTTGGGATATCTGTAAAGCGTGTCATCGGTCCCTCGGTATTCTTGAATGCCTCCTGGATGTGATCCTCATTCTTTGAGGTGTAGTTCTCAAAGAGGGCAGCCTTCGGCTTCATTGTATTGAGAGAGCCGCCCCAGAAGATATCGCCGAGCGGATTTGCTTTTTCCGACTCAACACGCTTCAGGAGTTCTCCGGTCCCTGCCGCAATGACCTCGACCTTTACCCCGCTCTGCTTCTCAAACTCTTCGACGAGAGGGTTGATGAAGGTCAGCGGATGCGGACAGTAGATGACGAGCTGATTGTCATCTCCCGATGCCGCCTTTTTCTCGCCGCCTCCCCCGCCGCAGCCGGTAAGTGCGCCGCCGAGCATCAGGGATGCTGCCAGTACGGCAAACATTTTCTTGAGCTTCATGAAATGACCTCCTTATAACAGAAACGACATCTATCACAAAGGCTTTCGCCTGAGGAGCAAATTATCAGAGCGTGACATCCTTGCTTCCCGACACCTTGAAGAAGGTGACCATTGCAGCAATCGTCGTGAGCGTCAGAATCGTTGAAAGTGCTGCGGCGGTGCCGTAGCTTGCGCGGATGACCTCTGTATAGATTGCAACGGACATCGTCTTCGTTGCGCCTGTAAAGAGGATAACCGAGGAACTGAGCTCATTAATCGCTGTAATCCACGAGAGGATAGCCCCGCTCATAACACCCGGCAGCATCATGACCGCTGTCACCTTGAAGAATGTCTTCAAGGGAGAGGCGCCAAGACTGACCGAAGCTTCCTCAATACTCGGACTGATTTGGTAGAGAATCGCCGAGCTTGACCGCAGCGTATAGGGCAGGCGGCGTATAACAAGAGACATAATAATGATGAGCGCTGTCCCGGAGAGGAGCAGCGGCTCCTCATTGAATGCCAGCAGGAGCGTGATTCCGAGCACGGAGCCTGGAATGATGTACGGGAACATCGTAAGCGTGTCAATGATGTCTGTAAGCACGCTCTTGCGCCGTGTTGTCAGATAGGCAACTGTCATGCCGAAGAAGACGATGATGAGAATGGCGGCCGTACTGAAAAGATACGTATTCGAGATCGCCGCACCAAGGCTGCTGAAGATCGTCGTATAGCTCTCGAGAGAGTAGCCGCCGGTAAAGACCGCGCCGTTCGTCTCAAGAAACGATGTGTAGATGACGACAAGCTGCGGGATCATGGAGACAGCAACAAGCAGATAGATGAGAACATGCATGATGATATTGCCGGCGCCCTTCATCTCTTTGACCTCAATCGGACGCAGAGAGCTCATCGTAAAGGACTTGCGGTTCACAATATATTTTTGCAGGAGGAAAATCGTCGAGGTGATGACAACCATAATCGCGGCCATTGCTGCGGCAAAGTTTGCCTGATCCCCGACCTCGTTGATAAACTCCGAGTAGATCATGACCGGCATGACGTTGAAGCCCTCGCCGATCAGCATCGGCGTGCCGAAGTCCGCCAT
>CAUQVG010000001.1:0-86989 GCA_963521685.1 uncultured Selenomonas sp. | reverse complement strand
AGGCGGTCAACGAGAGCACGGTCCGATGCAGAGAGATCGCCCTTTGCCATCGCCTTTGCAACCATCTGTGCCATCTCATAGCGCGTGATGTTGCGGTCGCCGCGGAACGTGCCGTCGCCGTAGCCCTCAACAACGCCGTCCGCAGCGAGCTGGGTCACAGCATCATATGCCCAGTGATCGCGGGGCACATCCGAGAACGGATTTGCCGCTGCAAACGTCGTGGACGCTGCGCCAATCGTCAGCGCTGCAGCCAGAGCTGCCACCATTGTCTTCTTCATAGTGCTTCCTCCTTTGCGGGCGCTGCCCGCAGTCAGATTAACTCTTGATCTGATGCAGGAGGACGGAGTATCCATGTTCCCTCACAGTCTCTGCATGCAGACCTATACGCGCATTATAACACAGCAGAAACAATTTGCAAATACTTAAATAATCTTATTTTGTTATTTGTAAAATATATCTTACAAATAAAAACCCTTCTTCAACTAGTTTCGTGTCCAGCCGTACTGGGTCATATTCGATGTGTAGCGCAGCCGGTCGACAAAGTCCGCATTCGTCGCTCCCGTACGGAAGATCGGCACACGCTCGAGCGCATAGACATTGCTCGTGCGGTCGACATTGCTGTACTTGACCGTGAATCCGCCTTTGTATCCTGCCTCCTTCGCCAGCTGTGCAATGTGCAGATCATGCACGCCGGTCGGATAGGCGATGAACTCGATCGGATGCCCGAGTTCCTTTTCCGCGTGACGCTTTGACTCGACGAGCTCCTCGCGGATGCGGTCATCAGACAGTTCGGGCAGCGGTGCGTGTGTGACCGTGTGCGACTCGATGGTAATTCCGTTCTTCTCCATCTCGCGCAGCTGATCCCATGTAAGATACCCCTTGCGCTTGCTGAGGAATCCCGTCACCACAAAGATGGTCGCCTTGAGATTATACTTCTTCAGAATCGGATAAGCATGCGTATAGTTGTCCACATAGCCGTCGTCAAAGGTGATGAGTACCGGGCGGTCCGGCAGCGTCCCCGTTCCCTCGAGATAGTTGTAGAGTTCATCCGGGGTAATCGTATGGTACCCGTGATCGACGAGATATTTCATCTGCCAGTCAAAGTCCTCCGGCTCAATCGCAAGCGAGATGAACATGGAGTTGACCATATGGTAGTTGAGGACGAGCACCTTGACATCGTCCTCCGGCATCGGGCGCGGTGCAGGCGCAGCCTCCTCGCGCGGATGTCCCGCAATCATGACAATGCCGAGAAGGATGGCAAGCACAGCAATGAGCGACCAGAACTGCCGGCCGCCGATGATCTTATTTAGATTCATGCCATCCCTCCATTTCATTGGAGTTTATTGTACTCAGATTTGAAATAGAAATCAAGCACAGAAAACAATACATTTTGCACATAAAAAGAGACCGTCCCATTTAGGGACAGTCTCCCTGCTGATCTCTACGGAGTCAGTCTTTTGCCCAGATGACCGCCATGAGCTCCTCATAGACTGCTTCGAGCTGCTGCACGAGGAGGCCGAGCATCGTCTGGATCATGCGGCTGTCAAAGGTCTCATCGACAAAGGGGACACAGACATCGAGATAGATATTCCCATCCTCGCGGAGGTAATACTTGAAAATCTTATACTCCGCATTGAGCATGTTGAGATGCCCCTTGATGCGGTCGACATTCTTCACGTTGATTCCCATCGCTACCTGCGTGCGGATCATCGTGAAGATGCTGTCGTCGATGAAGATCGCCATCGGAAGGATCTGCCCCTTTGCCTCGATACGCGAACGGAAGATGGTCGTATGGAGTTCGTCTGCAAGTGCCTGTGCCTCAAAGAAGTTGATGTCATTCTCCTTCAGGAATGTCTGGAACTTCTCTGCCTTCGTCCCTTCTGCCGGAACTGCAGTCTTCTGCACATCATCCTTGACCTCTTTTTCCTCATTCTTCGCCATGTATGAGTCCTCCCTTATTATCTGCACACGGGCTCTGCTCCCGCTTCATATGCGCCTATTGTATCATAAATTCGGATATTTGCAACTGCCCCCCATCTGACAGCAAGGGCCGCATCCCCCATATTAATACCGCCGCAGAAACTCGCGCCCGAATACGGCAACGGTGTAGTAGAACCCAATGAGGAACGGAAGATACTCGGCAATAAGGCGCCAGCATACAGCAACGATACCGACCGTCCCCGAAGGAACCGTCCCCGCAAAGAGGAGGACGAAGCCGCCCTCTGCAATGCCGGAGCCCCCCGGCGTCGGGCTGAAATAGAGAAGCATATTGAGGAAGATCATGCGCCCCATAACGGTGTACCAGTCGGCATCAACAACACCCAGTCCGAGCAGCAGACACGGCACAACGGCATAGATGCAGAGGAGATTCAGCCCTGACTCGGCAAAGACGAGAAGCATCTGCCGCGGTGCGCCGAGAAGAAGGGAGATCGCACTCTTTGTATCGCGGTAAAGGCCGAAGAGCTGATGCCGCCGCCGATCGCGCAGGCGCCGTGCAATCCAGACAACAAGGTAGTCAAGATAGCCGCGCCGCACACCGATGACGATGAGAACAATTCCGGCAAACGCCGCAAGCGTAACTGCCATGAGAATGTCATTCGAAACACCGGGCACGATTCCCTCATCATGCAGGAAAATGAACGGCATGCAGAGCGCCAGGAAAAAGATTGAGAGCAAGGTGCGCACGATGACAAGCACGGCGGCCTTCCCCGTGGGCACGCCCGCATGGCGCAGGAACATGACCTGCGCAACAGCACCACCCGTTGCTCCTGGTGTCAAAAGCGCGAGGAAGTAGTTTCCGAAGATCACCTGTACCGCCTGATACAGACTGATTTTTTCATTTGAGATCTTAACGAGGTGCATGAGGCGGCTGCCGTCAAAGAACATCCCAAGTGCAACGGCGAGGAGGGCCAGAAGAAGTGAACCCGGATGAAATCGCGTCAGATTCTGGAGCGTGTTGATGTCTACTGTCGTGTAGATGACCGCAGCGGAAATGCCGAATACGAGCACAAAAAGAAGGAGAAAGCGCCGCGTGAACTTGCTCATGCTTACGCTCTCCCCTTTCTCTTACTCGGACAAATATTCTTCGTGCGCCGCGAAGGCATTGTGGCTGTGGATGGACTCCTCATTTTCGCATTCCAGCGAAAAATACGCAAGCCCCGGCAAAGCACGCAGGGCGAGGACCGTATCGCGGAGGATATCCTCGACGAACTTCGGATTCTCGTAGGCCTGCTCGGTGACATGCTTCTCGTCCGCACGCTTGAGCAGCGGGTAGATGGGCGCGGAGCCCTGCCGCTCGAGGAGTGCCGCCAAATCCTCGATGTAGATGCACGGCACACCCGCACGACAGCGGAGACGTACACGCGCCGTCGAGCGCTGGTTGTGTGCTCCGTAAACAGAGATCTCCTTGCTGCACGGACAGAGCGATGTGAACGGCATGGCAAGGCCGAGCTCAAACTGCATGGGTTCACCGCGCCGCTTGCGTCCGGTAAAGGAGGCCTCTACATCAAGCAGAGAAGTGCGTCCGCTGACGGGGGCCGTTCTCTCGATGAAATAGGTGAATGCAAGTGATACCTCCGCAGCCTCTGCATGGAGTCGGTCCAGTGCCTCCGCGAGCATCGCCTCCATCTCCTCCTCTGCCAGAGGTTTCTCACTCCAGGGCTGGAGGATCTCGAGAAAGCGGCTCATATGCGTACCCTTGAACTCCATTGGCAGGGAGACGGTAAACGTAATGCGCGCAAGGACCTGCTGATAGCCGTCCGTCTGCTTCTTGATCAGGAACGGGAGTCGCACATCCTTGACGCCGACACGCTGGATGGCAATGCCGCGGCTGTCCTCCCTACTCTGTACATCCAACATCATCGGCCTCCTGCCGCATACGGGATCGGGTCGCGCTGCCCCGCCTCCGCAAAACCGCGCAGGCGCAGGACACAGCTGTCGCAGACGCCGCACGCCTCTGCCCCGCCCTCGTAGCAGCTCGTCGTCAGCTCATAGGGCGCGTGGAGCTGCGTGCCCAGCTGAACGATCTCCCCCTTGGAGAGATGCTGGAGCGGTGTCTCGATGACGATGCGGCGTCCCCGCTCTGCAGCAGCAGCCGTCGCAGCATCCGCTGCTGCCTGAAACGCTGCAATGAACTCCGGACGACAGTCGGGATAGCCCGAGTAGTCTACGGAATTCACGCCGATATAGAGGTGCCCCGCCCCCACACGCTCCGCATAGCCGAGTCCATAACTGAGAAAGATCAAATTGCGCGCTGGCACATAGGTTGCAGGAATATCCGTCCGCTCCGCGTCCCCCGGCGGCACTGCAATCCCATCATCCGTCAGTGCGGAACCGCCGACCGCGTTCATATTGGTCTCAATGATGAGGTGCTCCGCCGCATGATAGTGCGCTGCAATCCGTTTGGCACATGCGAGTTCGCGGGCATGGCGCTGATGATAGTCAAAGCTGATCGGATAGAGTTCATACCCCGCCGCCTGTGCGACCGCCATGCAGGTGCAGCTGTCGAGGCCGCCGGAGAGCAGGATAACCGCTTTTTCTCCCATGGTATTGCCTCTCAGCTGCGCAGAGAGGCAATGGCTGCGGCAATATCCGGCGCACCGTAGATATAGGAGCCTGCAACCAGCACGTTCGCTCCTGCCGCGCGCACAGACTCTGCGGTCTCTGCATTGATCCCGCCGTCCACCTCAATATCAACATCCAGCTCATTGTCTGCAATCGTGTGATAGAGCGCGTGAATCTTTCCGACTGTATTCTCGATGAATTTCTGTCCGCCGAATCCGGGGTTGACTGTCATGAGAAGCACCATGTCCACATCGTCGATCAGCTCCTCGAGTGTGTAAATGGAGGTGCCGGGGTTGAGGGCAATGCCGGCTTTGCAGCCCGCCGCCTTGATCTGCTGAATGATGCGGTGCGCATGGCGCGTCGCCTCAACATGAAACGTAATGATGTCTGCGCCGGCCTTTGCAAAGGGATCGATGTACGTCTCCGGATGCTCGACCATGAGATGTATATCAAAGACTGCCTTGGAGACCTTGCGCAGGCTCTCCACAACACATGGGCCCATTGTAATGTTCGGCACAAAGGTCCCATCCATCACGTCGATGTGAATGTACTCCGCACCCGCCTCCTCAACGCGGCGGACATCCGCTCCGAGGTTGGCAAAATCCGCCGACAGGATGGATGGTGCGATAATCGCCGGCCGCTCGATGTGGATGTGCTCCTCCTGGTGCATACCCTCTTCATGCTCGTATTCATGTTCGTGTGCCATTTGATTCTCCTATTTCTTCTTCGATCGCACTTCGCTGAGCAGTGCCATGTAGGCATCGTACCGCGCCTGTGAAAGATCTCCTGCCGCAGCCGCCGCCTTGACTGCGCAGTCCGGCTCATGGCTGTGGCTGCACGGAGCGAAGCGGCAGCCCGTATGCCGCGAAAACTCCGGGAAACATGCCGCGAGTTCCTCCGGCGCAGTCTCCGTGAGTTCCTGCTGCGTAAAGCCTGGCGTATCCACAACGTATCCGCCCATAAAAGGAAGCAGTTCAGCGCGCCGCGTCGTGTGCCGTCCGCGCCCAATCTTCTCGCTGACTTCGCCGGTCAGCAGTGCAAGCGACGGATCCAGGGCATTGAGCAGAGAGGATTTCCCTGCTCCCGAAGGTCCCGCAAATACGGTGATTTCCCCTGCGAGACGCTGACGCAGCTCCTCCAGTCCCGTACCGTCCTCTGCAGAGACGCGCAGAACAGGATAGCCCGCCGTCTCATATTCTGCAAGGAACTGTGCAGAGTCGCCGTCATAGAGATCCATCTTATTGATGCAGAGCACAATTTTTCCCACACCGGAACGCTCAGCAAGCACAAGAAATCGGCTCACAACAAGCGGGTGCGGATCAGGCGATGCTGCAGCAACGGTGATGACAATCTGCGTAAGATTGGCTGCGCGCGGACGCTGGAGAAGGTTTGACCGTGGCTCAACACGCTCAACCACGCCTTCCTTCGGCGATATGCGCTCAAAGGCAACGATATCCCCGGGGACAAGCCCCATATCGCTGCGCCCCTTTTTAACTCTGCCGCGCAGCTTACAGAGGATTACTCCTTCCTCTGCGGCGACATGGAGAACGCTGTTGTAAACCTTTAGGATACGTCCGTGCTCACTCACACATGTTCTCCTACTCTGTCTTTTCTGTCTGGATGCGGCGGCCGGAGGGGTCTTTGTCGCTCTTCTTGTTGCTGTTCTTTGTATCCTTGCCCTTCCCATCTCCGCCGGATTTCTTCCCGCTCGAAACGGTAAGGCCCACAGCACTGCCGGAATCCACCTCCGTCCCGGCTGCAGGAGACTGGCTGACAACAGTACCGACGGCCTGGCTGCTGGGTTCCTCCGAAACGCTGCCGACGCTAAGTCCGCTGCCCTCAATCATCGTGCGGGCGCGGTCAAGCGGAACGCCCTTTACATCAGGCACCGTGCTCTTCTTGATTTTCTGTCCCTTGCTGACTGTAATATCAACCGTCTGGCCCTTGCTGATCCGTGTCCCGCTGCGCGGGTCCTGCGAAATGACGGTGCCGCTGTCCTCATCAGAGAAGGTCTCGTAGGCCGAGCCGAGGCGGAGTCCCATCTGCTGCAGGCGGTCAATCGCATCCGACTGCTTGAGCCCGCGCAGGTTCGGCATCTCGAGCTCCTCACCGCCCTTGCTGACATAGATCGTGATGGCCCGCTCTTCCTTGACCGTCGTCCCGGCTTCCGGTGTCTGCGATACGACAACGCCGACAGGTACCGACGCATCATAGGTCTCTGCGACCGTAACACGCAGATGCTGATCCTCAAGGATCTGGCGCGCAAGCGTCATCTGCTTTCCTGTCACATCGGGAACTATAATCTCAACGGAACTCCAAAACTTGCCGAAGCTGAGGAAGAATCCTGTGAAGAACCCCAACAGGAGAATGAATACAAGACCGAACTTGAATTTTTTCGTATGAAGAAAAGATTTCTCCTCCTCTTGCTCGTCCGCATTCACATCAGACTCAGCAAGAGCGCCGATTTCCTGTGCCTCGCCCGGGGTCAGGATGCGTGTTGCCTCCGGATCAAATGCGGGAAGAGCAGCGGTATCGCTGCGCACCATTTGCTCCGTTTGCATAATATCCTGAACCAGCATGCTGCTGTCCGGCCGCAGTGCAGGGTCCTTTGCCATCATGCGCATCACCAGGGCCTCCACTGCAGGGGGAATTTCCGGGATAAGCGTGCGCAGCGGCTGCGGCTCCTCCTCAAGGTGCTTTCGTGCGATGCTCACCGCCGTATTGCCGTCGAACGGAATCCGTCCCGTGAGCATCTCATAGAGCACAACACCGAGAGAGTAGACATCCGACTTCGGCGTGATAATTGTGCCGCGCGCCTGCTCGGGGGAGAAGTAATGTACCGACCCCATGATGTTGTCATTGTAGGTCATTGTAGACTCAGTCACTGCGCGCGCAATGCCGAAGTCCGCCACCTTGATATTGCCGTCCGGCATGACGAGGATGTTATGCGGTTTGATGTCGCAGTGGACAAGGTTGTTCGCATGTGCCTGGGCAAGCGCGCCGGCGATCTTCCGCGCAATCTGAAGAGCCTGCCCTGCGGGCACCCGCTCCTCCTCTTTAATCCAGTCCTTCAGCGTGCGTCCCGGAACATATTCCATGACGATGTAATGACGCCCCTCGGCAACACCGACATCGTAAACGTTGACGATATTGGGATGCGTTATACGCGCTGCAGCCTTCGCCTCGCGCTGAAAGCGCGCGATGAACTCCGTATCGTTCTCGTACTGCTGATGAAGAATCTTGACAGCGACGGTGCGCTCCAAAAGCTGGTCCTTTGCCCGATAGACATCCGCCATCCCGCCGGTGCCCACGAGCGCCTCCAGTGCGTAACGTCCATCCAAGACACGCTCAACCATGATCGTTCCTCCTAACGCCTCTGCCGTGCATTTGCCCGAGGTCTCTATCTCATATGCGGCTTAGCCCGCAAAATATGCTGTAATGATCTGGCGTGCAATGCCTGCCGCCGTTCTGCCGCCAAAGCCGCCCTCTTCCACGAGAACAGCCATGACAATCTTGCGCCCGCCCCGCTCTGCGGAGCCGATGAACCATGCGTGGTCCGTTCCCGTTGCATTCTCTGCCGTGCCGGTTTTGCCTGTAACGCGCATGCCTGCGGCAGACGCCGCTGTGCCGGTGCCGCGGGCGACGACATCGGCCATATAGCCATCGATGACCGCTGCGCGCTCGGCTGTTGTTGCCGTCCGCCATACTGCAGGAGCTGCCTCGTAGAGAACACTCCCCTCAGGCGTCAGAACCGCATCCACAAGATACGGCTGCATCATCCGCCCGCCATTTGCAAAGGCATCGGCAACAAGTGCCATCTGCATCGGCGTAACGAGAAGCTGACCCTGCCCGATGCCGATCTGTGCGATCTCGCCATCGGTGAGTTTTGCAAGGTCCGGCACATGTGCCGCCGCCGCAGAGATCTCCGGCGAGGCGATTTCCTCGCCGATGCCGAACCGTGAAAATGCCTTCGCCATTCCGCCTCCGCCAAGACGCAGAGCGAGTGTTGCGAAGGTCACATTACAGGACTCGCGCAGCGCATCGGAGAGACGAAGCTGCCCATGCACCTCCCCATGGCTCTCGTGCAGAACATAGTCCGTTCCGATTGCCAGCTCACCCGTACAGGTGAACACCTCGTCCGAATTTGTCACCCCCGCCTCAAGTGCCGCATCCGCGATGAGCGTCTTAAACGTCGATCCCGGCGGATACAGGCCCTGCACGGCGCGGTTCAAAAGAGGGCTGTCGGCGCGTGCGGTAAGTTCGTTCCAACGCCCCTCTGCCACAGCGGGATCGAACGAAGGCGCACTCACCATTGCAAGCACTGCACCTGTTGCCGCATCGAGAAGGACGACAGCGCCGCGGCGTCCGCCGAGCGCATTCCACGCCGTCTGCGAAAGCGATGCGTCCACAGTCAGGCGAACGTCATAGCCCACATCGGAGCGCAGGAGCGTCCGCAGCGGGCCCACTCGTGCAGCATCCGTCGTCACTCCGCTGAGAGCCAACCCCTGCGTCTGCTCAATTCCCGCCGCCCCGTACCGCTCTGTCTGATACCCCGTCACCGGAGCGAGGACTCTGCCGTAGGGATAGGAGCGCACACCGTCTGCAGCGCTCTCGGCAAGAACATTGCCGGCACGGTCAAGGATACGCCCGCGGCGGATATCCTTCTCCATCAGCGCCGCTCTCGCATTGAGCGGATGCGCAGCAAGCTCTGCGCCGTCCCAAACAGCAATCTTCGCCAAATAGAACATCTGAACAGCCGCGAGAATGAGCAGGAATGCCGCTGCGGCGGCAATGTGCCTGCGCGTCTTTTGGTCAGTCATCTGCATCCTCCCGGGCCGTCCCCGACAGAGCAGTCAAAATGCCGATGAGGATAAAACTCGCCGTCATTGAACTGCCCCCGTAACTAACGAATGGGAGCGTAATGCCCGTAAGCGGCAGCAGTTTTGTCACCCCTGCCGTGATGATGAATGCCTGCAGAAGCAGACTCGCCGCGCACCCTGCCGCGAGCAGCGACTCCTGTACACGCGGCAGGCTCATCGCAATACGGATGCCGCGCCAGAAGATCAGGGCGTAGCCCATGAGTACAAGGACAGCACCGATCAGACCGAATTCCTCGGAAATCGCTGCGAAAATGAAGTCCGTATGCACCTCCGGGATGAGGTTCGGATGCCCCTCGGCAAACCCCGTCCCCCAAACGCCCCCCGTACCGATCGCAAAAAGCGACTGTACAACCTGATACGACATACCGTTCGGATCTGCCCACGGATGCAGCCATATGTCAAACCGCACGCGAACATGTCCGAAGAGGGCATAGCTCGCTGCCGCCGCCGCGAGAATAAAGAGTCCCGCAAGAAATACATAAGACTTGCGCCCTGTCCCCATGTAGGTCATGAGCACTGCTATCCCAAAAAAGAGCAGCGCTGATCCAAGATCACGTGCGATGACGAACATCAGGACGGAGAGCCCCCACAGCACAATGAGCGGTGCAATGAATCGCACAGGCGGGAGATGCAGAAAAAATATACGGCGCGCCGGCAGCGTCAGCACAGCAAAATGATCGGCAAGGTAGGCTGCCAGAAAGAAGATAAGCAGAATCTTGCCGAACTCTGACGGCTGCACAGAAAAGGCACCGAATTTCAGCCAGTTCTTATTCCCCCCGATGCTCACCCCAAAGAGGAGTGGCAGGAGAAGAACTGCCGTTGTTGCGATGCCGAGCACATAGGGGTAGTCGAGAAGGCAGCGCAGGCGCTGCCACAGGAGGACGGTCGTCCCCCACAGCACAATGCCGGCACATGCCCAGCGCAGCTGAACGACGAACAGATCCGGCTTCAGCCGTGCAATTTCAGCGAGTCCAACGGCAAGGAGGACATAGGCAAGCACCAGCGGAACGCAGTCGAGCCTGCGCCGCACCGCAAACACATAGCTTGCAGTGCCGCATGCAAAGAGCAATGCAAGCCAGGGCAGATACGGCATATCTGCTCGCCAATCAAATACCCAGCCGGGCTGCCCCGCACCGTGTTTCAGCAGAAGAACCCCGAGTGCGCAAAGAAGCATGCCGGCAGGTGCAAATTTCAGTGCAGTCATGATGCCTGGTAGGCGAGGGCAATCGCCGTGACATTGTCCCTGCCGCCCTCCGCAAGCGCCTGCTCCACCATCCGGTCCGCAACCCCCTCGAAGCGGCTGCCAAGCAGAGCGGCCAGCGCTGCATCCTCAACCATATTGGTCAGCCCGTCCGTCGCAAGAAGGAGACGGTCTCCGTCCTCGATGGAGAATGAATCCCCATCCACATGCAGACTCTCCTCTATACCGACCGCACGCAGGAGAAGATTCTTGCGCGGATGGTGCTGAGCCTCCGCTTCACTGAGCTCTCCCCGCGCAACCAGCTCCTCCACATAGGAATGATCACGTGAGACCTGCTGGAATATACCGCGCCGCAGGAGATAAAGCCGGCTGTCTCCGACGTGTGCATAGTACGCCAGGCCATCCTTCTCGTCGATGTGAAGAACTGTTGCCGTCGAGCCCATCCCCTCATAGGAGGGATTTTCGGCAGAGGCATCCAAGACCCGCTGATTTGCACGCAAAACTGCACTTTGCAGAGCCGCGGCATCAATTTCCTCTCCTGAGTTTACCATATCATGCACGGCAGCGACCACCATACGGCTCGCAATTTCGCCTGCGGCATGACCGCCAAGCCCGTCTGCCACAACATAGACAGCAGGAGAGAACACACCGTAGCTGTCCTCATTCGATGTCCGCACACGACCAATGTCCGATGCGCTCGAAACCTCTATCATATGCTTACCTCTCAAACCGCAGGGCAACCGCTCCGATGCGCAGGACATCGCCCGCGCGCAGATATGACCGCCCTGTTAAAAGTCCGTCGTTCAGATAGGTGTGATTGCGGCTGCCCAGATCCTCAGCAATGTACGCGTTCTCTCTCTGATAGATACATACATGATGGTGGGAGACAAAATTATCCGCAAGAACAATATCGTTGTCCGGGCTGCGCCCGATCGAGAGCTCATGCCCCACAGAAAATCGCTGACCCAAAAGCCCCTCCCCCGCGACAACGACGAGCGAAGCTGCCCCCTCTGCCTGCCGAGGCGGATATAGCGGTGCCTTCAGATCCCTGCGCAGCCTACGAAACATCCGATCTCCAAGCCGAAGGACGGCATATGCAAGCCAGAGGAGAGCACCGTATTCGAGCACAACGCGCAGCGCCTTAAGCGCGGCGGCAGACATCAGGGAACCTCGTAGCACAGGGAAGTCGCGCCCAGCCGAATCTCATCGCCGCTGCACAGGCGCTGTGCCTGGATACGGCTGCCGTTCACAAAACTTCCGTTGCGGCTCTCCGCATCATACAGCACATGTCGATGCGACTCATAGGAGATCCACGCATGAACACGAGAAATATTTGTGTCCGTCAGAATAAACTCGTTGCGCGGCATACGCCCCAAGTAGATCTTACGCTCACCGAGCATCATCGCAATTCCCTCATCCGGACCATTGAGAACCATAAGTTCGGCGAGTTCATGCTCGGGCGGGAGATTCAGGCAGCGGGCCTCCATCAGGGACGGACGCTCGAGTACAATGGTCTGTGCCATGGTGTCGCAGGATACAGAGTCATCTGCTTCAGGTACAGAATCCCGCTGAATGTGCGCAGAGAGGTGATAGGTCCCCGCACGCAGAGAGTCATCAAGAGCAAAGCAGATGCTGAGTTTCCCATCCATGTGGAGGTCCGCCCGGATGATGAATCTCTTGAGCGCTGTCCCCAATTCATCTGCCACCCGGTGTGAACAAAGGCGCTGATAGTCCTCCGTTCCGAGGGATATGGCGTAGGCGTTTGCGAGGCTGCTGCCCGCCCCCTGCCTTCGCGCCTCCTTCTCAAGTCCTTTGACCAATTCTACAGGTTCCAGATGACTGCTGAACTTCCGATTGAAAAAGCCTTCGATATGATCTCCCAAAAAAGATTCCACGCGTTCAATCATCGTGCAATGCTCTCCTTTGGCAAATGGAATACAAAATCGGCTGAATTCATCAGCACTTTATTATCATACCATAAAAGTATGAAAATTTATAGGAATTACTGATAAAATGAAGTCATTGGTGTTTCTTAAAGCCCTGCTTCCATAAGACGATTGCGCAGCTGGCCGCACGCCGCCTGTATATCCGTCCCCATCTCACGGCGCAGAGTCGCGGTGATGTGCCGTTCCTCGAGAATTTTTTGGAAGCGCCGTACAGCCCCTTTCTCCGGCCGAAAGAGATTTCGCTCCGCGACGGGATTGATGGGGATGAGATTCACGCTCGCAAGCTGCCCTCGGAGGAGCTTCGTCAGCTGCTCCGCCGCGCGGGGGCTGTCGTTCATCCCGCGAATCAAAATATACTCATAGGTCACACGCCGCTTCGTCCGCTCCGCATAGGCCCGCGCTGCACGCAGGACATCGGCAAGCGGATACATGCGGTTGACCGGCATGATCGCAGAGCGCAGCTCCTCGGTCGGCGCATGGAGAGAGATCGAGAGAGAGATGGGAATCCCCTCCTCCGCCAGGCGCTCAATGCCGGGCACAATCCCCGAAGTAGAAAGTGTGATGCCGCGATAGCTGAGGCCGATCGTGTAGTCTTCGTGCAGGAGGCGCAGAGCCGCGATCACATTGTCATAGTTCTCGAGCGGCTCGCCCGATCCCATGACGACAATGGTATCAACGTGGGCCCCCTCCTGGCGCAGAAAATCCGCAATGCCGATCACCTGCGCCGCAATCTCGCCTGCGGTCAGATTGCGCTGAAGGCCATGCAGTGTAGATGCACAAAACGCGCAGCCCATCCGGCAGCCTGCCTGAGTAGAAACACAGACGCTGTTGCCGTACGAATGCCGCATCAGCACGGTCTCCGCCGTCTGTCCGTCAGCAAACTCATACAGCAGCTTGATCGTTGCTCCATCTGCCGAATGCAGCCGCGAGATGACCTTGGGCCGCTCGATAGTAAAGAGTTCTGCCAGCTGCGCGCGCAGCGGCTTTGGCAGATTGTCCATGGCATGCAAAGAAACCGCTCCGCGCTGATACATCCATCGAACGATCTGATCTGCGCGGAAGCGGGGTATTTTATGCTCCTGAAGTGCGCTGGCAAGCGCTTCCTTCGTCCATCCAAAAATATTCATAGGCGCCTCATGCGAGCGATGAAGAAGCCGTCGGGACCGCCCTCCTCGGGCATAATCTGAACCATACGCTCCGCACGCTTCTCCTCCGGCAGGAACGATCCCGTTTCCTCCAGTACAAACGCCGGATGCTCTCTTAGGAAATGTTCAACAACATCGCTGTTCTCGCAGTCCTCCATCGTGCAGGTACTGTATACGAGAACGCCGCCCTTCTTGACCGCCTGCGCGGCACTTGCAAGGATCTCACGCTGAAGAGGCGGGAGCGTCTTTGCATCCGATGCACTCTTACGCCAGCGCGCGTCTGGTTTGCGTCGGAGCACACCGAGACCGGAGCAGGGCGCATCGACGAGGACGCGGTCCGCCTGCTCACGGTAACGCGCGCCGATCTCCCGCGCATCAAGAACGGCTCCCTCAATGATCGAGATGCCGAGCCGCCTTGCATTGCGTTCAATGCGCCGGATCTTTTCCTCGTAAATATCGAATGCAAGGATACGCCCGCGGTTCTCCATCCGCTGGGCGATGTGCGTCGTCTTTCCTCCCGGTGCGGCACAGGCATCGATCACCGTCATGCCCGGCTCCGGAGCAAGTACATGCGCCACGAGCATCGAACTCTCATCCTGTACCTGGGCAAGTCCATCACGCAGGGGCGCAAGAGCATCCAATGCCCCATGCGCACGCAGAACAATTCCCTCGGGAGCCCATGCAGAGGCCTTGGTCTCTGCGCCTGCCGCCTCAAGTTCCGCAATCAGCTGCGCACGTGAAGTACGCAGTGTATTCGTCCGCAGAGAAAGCGGCGCGCTCGTATTATTGCAGCGGCAGAGAACCTCTGCACGATCATATCCATAGGTGCGGATCCAGCGCTCCGTCATCCACAGAGGATGCTGCTCACGCAGTGCGAGAGAACGCGCATCCCGCCCCCGGGGGAGTGCCGCTCGTGCCGGCTCGCGCAGTGCCGTTCGAAGGACGCCGTTGACAAACGAATCTGCCCCGCGCCGCCCATGTTTTTTAGCCAGTTCCACCGCCGTATTGCAGGCAGCGGATGCCGGAACTTTGTTCATGAAGAATATCTGATAGAACCCCAGACGCAGGAGCTCCCGTATCGCAGGCTGGGTTTTCCTGATGTCAGCAACATAGCGCCCGACCATATAGTCAAGCGTATCGCCCGCCTTGACCACTCCGTAGACAAGTTCGGTCAGAAAGCGCCGGTCGCGCTCGGGTAACTGCATCTCGCGCAGCGTTTCTGCAAGCGCAACATTCGCATAGGCTCCCTCTGCATGAACCTTTTGAAGAACCCGCATCGCCAGCTCACGCACGCGGTCGATTTTTTCCTCACGATAATTCTGCATTATGCGCCCTTCTTGATCTCCCTCGGTCCCGGTTCAATAATCTCCTCCAGCTGGCGGCGCACCTCGCTCATATCCACGCTCGTATTGTAACACGGGCCGTTCGGACGGATGTTGAGTACCCCCACCGCAGGCAAGGGAAACACATCCTGAATCCCGCTCATCAGATCGCGTTCACACGCGATGGCGAGCACCGCTTTCGGCCGCATATTGTAGATGACCTGCCGTGCAAGCGTCCCTCCTGTCGCCACAAAAAAGTGAAAGCCCATCTCCTCCGCAAGCGCGACAAGATCCCCGATATTGCAGCCGCCGCATCGCTTGCAGTTGTTCGGATCACGCGTCACCTTATGCGGACAGCTGGCAAGCTGCAGGCAGTGCGGCGTCACAACGAGCAGACGGTCCGCCGGCACACGGATGTGCATTCGGTGAAAAAGCAGATTGCTCACAGCGATAAAGGAGCCCTCGAGCTTTCGGCGCTTCACGCCAAAAACAGCCCCGAGACGTACCGCCGCAGGAAAAAGCAGATTGATCAGCTCGTAGGTCTGCCGCTTCATCCACGGCAAATACGGGAAGCCTGCAATCGCGAGCACCATATTGAGAATACCGAAAAAAGAGAGCAGAACCACCAGTGTGAGCACGGTACCGATTGCCCATGGCAGAAGCGGCTGAATGCGCTCGAGCCCCGGCACGCCAATGTACCATATGCCGAAGAGAATTGCCGCCGCAAGCAGTGTCACCAGCGACAGCATCCCGATAAAAAGCCTTTTTTTCGGCCGCGAAGGAAGCACGATCGTCTTTTTCACGCCTGCCGTCTTCCCGTTGACCGTCAATGTCTGTTCACTCATGATAAAAACCTTGTACCGGATGTCAATGCGCATCCGTTCAAAAACGCGGATGCCGGCATCATCTTCTTGCCGGGCGCCTGGATCCCTGTGATCTCTATATCCTCATCCCCCGCCGCAACCGTGAGGCCGCCCTTGCGGTCAGCAGAGACAATCGTACCTGCAGGGGCGCTTGCTGTACATCCTGTCAGGCGCAAAGCACCGATTTTATAGACCGCATCATCGAGGGTTGTCTGCGCATACGGCACGGGATTCAGCCCGCGCACAAGAGCATCAATCTCCTGCGCCGGCCTTGCCCAGTCAATCACGGCAGTCTCGCGCACAATGCGCGATGCATAGGAGCTCTCTCCCTCCTGCGGCGTCCGCACAAGCGTCCCTGCCGCAAGCCGCTCGATCGTCTCGACAAGGAGCTCTGCCCCCGTCACCATCAGCGCGTCATGCAGTGTCCCATAGGTTGTATCCGCATGAATGGGTACTTCCCGGCACAGGAGCATATCCCCCGTGTCGAGCCCCGCATCCATCTGCATCGTCGTGATGCCCGTTGCCGTCTCTCCATTCATAATCGCATGCTGGATCGGCGCTGCACCGCGGTACTTCGGCAGGAGCGATGCATGCACGTTGATGCAGCCGTGAACAGGGATGTCGAGGATCTCCTGCGTGAGAATCTGCCCGAATGCAGCCACCACCGCCACATCCGGTGCCAGGGCACGCAGCGCTGCAGCAAAAGCCGCATCGCGCGCACGCTCCGGCTGGAGCACAGGGATCTCATGCGCGAGTGCCCATTCCTTGACAGGGGACGGGCTGAGTTTTTTCCCGCGTCCGCGCGGACGATCAGGCTGTGTCACAACAGAGACGATCTCCACGAGATCGCCGCGTGCAGCCAGCACCTCAAGTATCCCTGCAGCGAAATCCGGTGTCCCCATAAAGACCGTACGCAGTCTCGTCACTCCTTAGCCTCCTCTTTGCGCAGGCTCAGGGCAATATCGATGAAGAGCTGCCCATCGAGGTGGTCGCACTCGTGCTGAATGCAGCGCGCGAGCAGGCCCTCCGCTGTCAGGCTGCGCCGGCGGCTGCGCCGATCCGTATACTCCACCGTCACACGCTCTGCACGCTCCACGTCACCGTAGACCTGCGGCACAGAGAGACACCCCTCCGAGTCCACCACAGAACCCTCGCGCATTGTAATCACAGGATTTACGAGCTCAAGGAGCCCATGCTCATCCTGAACATCAATAACGACCATGCGCAGCGACTTGCCAATCTGCGGTGCCGCAAGTCCGACCCCGTCGGCGGAGTACATCGTCTCTGCCATATCGTCGAGCATCTGCCGATGCCGCTTCGTGAGCCGCTCAATCGGCTCTGCCTTTTGCTTCAGGACGGGATCGCCCGCCTTTTTGATCTCTAAGATTGCCATTGTTTCCCTTATTCCTCACAGGTGCAGATTGTAAATCCGCACAGCATTTTCATAGAATACCGCATCCCAATGTTCCTCCGGGACAAGCAGTTTTGTAAGCGCAATATAGTCGCCAAGATTCGCAAGCGGCCAGTCCGTCCCGAACATCAGGCGGTCATAGGTATCCAAATACGCCAGCCAGCCGCGCAGATGCTCAATATAGAACTGCTTCTTCGTACAGAATAACGTAAAATCCTGAATTTTTCCCGCAAGCATGCCCGAGAGATCGGCGCTCACATTTGCATTCTTTTCCATCACGGCAACAGCTTCCGTAAAGTACGGCTCACCGAAATGGCACATGACAAAGTGCACGTCGCGGAACTTCGTCGCCGCCTCATCCATGACACTTGGATGTGCGTATTTGAGCAGCGCCTTCTCCGTCGCCGTCAGCCCTGTATGCACAGCGACAGGTTTCTTGTACTGTGCGGCGAGTTCATAGACGGGCGCCAGAAAATCCTCATAGATATAGAAGTAATTGTAGCCTGGATAGAGTTTGACACCGACGCAGCGTTCGCTTTGCAGATGCTGTTCCAGCGCAGGCAGAAGATGGTCGATACGCTCTGCCGACATCTCTGTCACGCCGTCGCCTGCAATGCCGACGCAGTAGTGAAACAGATCGGGATAATCCGGGTTCGTCTCCTCGACCGGCAGATTCCCCATGATAATCCCGTGGACAATGCCCGCCGCAGCATAGTCACGGCGCATTGCCTCCTCCTCATTCTCATGCCCGGCCGCCTGCGCAACGGCATCAAAATACTCACCTCTGCCAAAGTGCAGATGAGCATCAATGATCTTCATAGTTTTCTCCGCAGTAAACAACTGTTATTATCCGTTCAGTTTACCACATGCGTCAATACTTTTTCTGTAACAAGAGAAACATATTTCAAGAAGGATATGTTTGCAGAAGAGTCGAAATATGTTCTAAAACAACGTACAAAATCTGCTGCATTTGTAAGAATTGCTCATTCGTTGTATCGTTTGGAGGGCTCGAAAATGACATCAGAAAACGATACGAGTATTCAAACGCTGATTTCATTGATTAAACAATATTTCCCCTCAAACACCTCCTATAACGATCCTGCATACCATACATCCATAGAACATCAGCGGCTGCTCAAGCGGCAAAAAGACATGCTCGAAAACACGGCTTTTTTAGAATATCTCACGCACAAATTGGAACAAGTTTCTTATCCTTATCCGCTGATTGACTGGATCAATTTAGAAGACTATCCGGATATTGAATATAAAATCCTGCTGCATAAACATCAAGATATACTTAATAATGACGAACTCCTTTTGAAGCAGCTGAAAGGAGTACGCAGAGACATTTATCTATGGATCAGTATTATCGGAAAATACTACTATTATAATATAGAAAAGATGATCAAACGCGCCGAAAAATATTATTTTTGCTATGACGCCCTTTGTGGAGAAGACGAAATTGCGATGATACAGCGACTGGAGCAGTTCTTTGCGCAGGAGGGATATGCCAAACTTCCCGAAGAGGCAGCAAACTATATCCTTGAAGACATCGAAACAGAGTTGTCCGTGAGAGGAGAAACAACCATATTTAAATGTTTGTTCAACGATTTATTGACAAATAAAATAACAAATTTAGAAGTTTGGATGCCTTGAATTGCAGTGGAGCATTCAAAAAAGGAGCGCTGTAAGTGATTGATTTCGAATCTGTATCTCGTGTACTAAAAAATACAACTTGTTCTGAAGTTGGAAAAGGAGGCCTGAGTATATGGATTGGTTTTGGAGATAAAATTAAAGTAAGAGATAAAGAAAAGCATATGTACTACCTTGTCATTCAATCTCCGTGGAGATTTCTGCAAAACAAGAGCGTTATTTTAGCCTCCGGAGATATGTACAGATGCTTGGATGAGACAAAACCTTTTGACGTCGGCAATGATTTTAATAGCGTTTATGATGAAAAAGTAAAACCGTTAAACACGAAATTATCTCGTGGCATTAAGGTAAAAGAAATTATTTTTTCTGCCACGGGAGATATTACTTTGCTGCTTGAGAATGAAATTGTATTCCAATCATTTATCGATGAGTCTGCAAAAGATGAGTTTTGGCGTTTTGTTTCCAACACACCAAAAGACTCAGAGCATATTGTCTTTTATGATATTGACTAACACATAACAGAACTCTTGCATGAATAAGCTCCTCCTTTTTAATTTAGAGAATACGTGAGGTCACATGAAAAAATTTATACGAATCGTGCAATATGTTATAACGTTTATTGTCATATCTGGTTTTTCCATATTATTTTTATATAATTTTATTCCGCTCATTCAGAACCCTACGATATATTCCGACCGAAAGGAGTATATAAGGGAAGAATTTTCACGCATAGAGCCATTTCCCATCGCTGTAAAGGAGAAAGAACATACACTTAATAAATTCACTGAAATCAGCATCACGGCACATTATCTAATAGAAGACGACATTGCTCACATTGACAAATATTATAGGGATCAACTTACTCAGTTAGGATGGCAAGAAACCTATACAAAGGAGCCCAATCTGCTGCAATTCACAAAAGGAAAACTCATATTCCAAATATCCAGAGTCAAAGATAATCAAAGAATACGACTACACACTGGAATATATTATGACGGCATTCTTGTCATATAGTATTGCTCTCCATCTATCGGATAAAGATCAGATATTAGCGATTCATGATAAATTAGGAGGAACACACAATGTATGGAAAATGGAGTCAATGGAAGCCGATCCCGAATATTCCCAATAAGATGTATATGGAGAAATTGATCGACGGCTATGACGGCTTGGAGATCATTTTAAAGGCACGTGACGACAGAAGCGGTGTCAAAATAACCTTCCCTTACCTTGTTCTTTCCTATCAAAGTACAGACGAAGGGACCCGCTATAAAACACTTATTTTTTTAGACAATGAATACGGGACAGATTTTTATGCAAAATGGACACTGTTTGAAGTACAGGATTCTGCTCTGATCAAATGGGTACAGGAAGAATCATGTATAGGTGATGATCTCCAAGCAAAGCAATTTACCCTACTTACATCTGATGAATTTATCGATATCATCACCTTGGGTGATCCTGACATTGAAGTACTATGAGTTTCAGAAAGTACAGATAAACTCATGTATAGGTCGGTTACGTTACTATCTTCTGCTCTTACAGATGTCAGATAATAAACTTTAATTTTGCATCTCCATGCCCGTCAAGAAAGATGCAAGCAGTACGACAAAATCTGCCATTGCCGCAGGAACCATCGACATCCGCAAGAATCCGACGCAGGATATCTCTGCCCTTAGTAGAGATACTGCGAACTCGCTCAACGAACTCGGTAAAATCTTCGACAAGGCGAAAATCGAGGAGCAGCAGGAACTTGCCGCCGTCTTCGGCGAGGAGGCATTCCGTCTCGCCCACAATATGAAGGATGACGGAAGCGGACGAAAGATTGCCGTGCACGCGATCATCGGCGGCATCATGAGCCAGATCACGGGTGCCGGCTTTGCTTCGGGTGCTGTTGGTGCAGGACTCAATGAAGCACTGATTAACGCCGTCAAGAGCAAAGACCCCGGCACAGCGCAAATCGTCAGCGCCATCATCGGAGCTGCAGCTGCAAAAGTCGCCGGAGGGAGTGCCGCTGCAGGAGCATCTGCGGCGGCAGCAGGAACGAAGTGGAACCTTCTGAGCACACCTGACTACAACGAAATGCAGCGTCGTATGAAAGAAGCGAAGACGGATGAGGAACGAAAAGCAATCTATGAAGAGTATGAGAGAAAAGATAAAGAACAACAACAACAAGAAATAGAGGAAGAAAAAGAGCTCAGGAGTAAGAATATTCCTTCCAACGAGATCGCCGATTACTTTAATGATAACCGATATTTAGGTTATCGCACTCTTGATAGCAGCCTTTACCTTCGAACAGGGGATGTATCCGTAACGCCTCCAGTAACAACTCTGGTGTTAAAAAATCTGCTGATTATGCCTCTGGAGTGGCTCTTTCCGTTGATGAAAGCATGTCATTTGGACTTATGACAGAGCTGTATAAAAGTATAACTGGACACTATCCTTATGCGTCCAATTCAAGCTGCTTTCTATTCGGCAGACTCACAGGAGATGCAATCTCCATGTATCAAGGGTTACAAGAAATTGCTTTTGGAATGGGAACCATAGGCGGAGGCATCGCCGCAGGAGCTAGCGGTGTAGGGGCAGTAACAACGCCAGCACTTACAGCAGCTGGAGCAACGGCAATAGCTCATGGTGGAACAAGTATGGAGGTTTTTATGATTAAGCTCTTGGAAGAAAAATACCAGAAGAAAATTATCATTTACGATGATATGTATCTATTTTTCAATAGTGTTGCAAAAGATTTTATTAGCACCTGCAAAAATCATAATATACATGTACATTCCCTCGATGCATTTTCTATCACAGGAAGAGGAATTCAACCTGTGATAAGCAACAGTATATCATTTTCTAAAACGAGTAACTGTTGGGATGAAGCAATATTATTCTTATCAAAAGAGGAAAATTTAGATTTTTTATATGAGATATGGTATGCAGGATATTAATTGGAGGATAATAATTAATTATGATGATATATTCAAGAAACTCAACTGGTATTTTTGCAGTGAGGTGACTTCACTTGATACAATTCAAATCTCCTTCTTTACTCCTCCTCATCCCCCTCCTTTACCTCCCTGCTACCCCGGCTATCGCGCCGCTCCTGCACAACAGGAACAGCTCGATCAGTCACGGGCACAGGAGACGGAGCGGCAGGAGCCACTCGGTGAGGAGCGCGTGGGGGCAATCGTTCCCCCTCCCCCTTCTTGAAAGCGTCCGATTTCACATTTCTCAGATCATGATCGAGCCCCAAGTGGAGCGGTTTCACTTCCTCGAACGTATTGCTCGTCCCTATGTGGATAAGAAACTGTCTCTCAGCGGTATCAATAAACTCATCCATGCGATGAATCAGTCTCTCATGGCTCGTGGCTTCTCCACGAGCCGTATTGTTGTGCTGGAACAGAATCCTCTCGTCGGGAGAACTTCGTTTCGTTCTTCAGATCGGCTATATCAACGCCGTTCGTTTCGCAGAGGGCAGTGATGCGCTCTACTGGAAGAATCTCTTTCCCTTCCACGAGGGAGATATCCTCAAAATCAAAAAATTCTACTGGATAAATGCGGTATGAAGCATATTTTAGAACGGCATCATCCGGCGTTCTGGGCAGGGAAAACAAAACCGACACAAACATTTCTTGCATTTAAAACCTCTGTAAAAGATATAGAGTACACAATTAACGCAGTCATATCCCAAAATTGGGATACGCTCTCAAATATTACCTCTCTTCCTAGAAAACAGATTGAAGGGGTTATTGATGGCGTAAGATACGTTGTCGGATTTACAAAAGGAAAAATCAATCAATTTTATATTAAGGAGTAGGAGGATATATTATGTTCACTTGTAAGTCTTTGCTACTTGATCACAGAAATAAAATTGTAGATTTAAACCTAATTAAACCTTCGTGGTTTACTGAAGTCACTGATACAGCAGGTCTTAAAAAAATATCTGAATATATTGATCGAAACTATATGGATGGTGTGATTCTATTAAATTATAACGATGAAAAGATTTTTACCTATCGAGATTGGGATTCAATTGAGCAGCTATGGATACTCATCACAGTAGCCATTCAGGAAGTTTTAGACGAAGGCGAAGGATGGCTGTACCTACCCGATCAGCCGGCAAAGATCACATTTAAAGAGTGTGGTAACGATCTCATAGAAATGTACACTGAGTGGAATGACAGAACATACATACTGCCAGAGAAAGAGCTGTTAACGACCTTGCTTAAAGGTTCTATTCAATTTTTTGAGGCAATCAATGAACCGTTAGAGCTGCATGGATACTTTAACGATGACCTCAATTTTTCAAAGGAGTTATTACTTAGAGTTGAAAATAAGTTCAATAAATAATCTGGACAGTAACATTTGATGTTGAAAGTATATCGTGACATCACTAGAAAACACTCAACCGCTCCTCTTTACTCCTCCTCATCCCCTCTCTGCTCCCTCAGCTCAATCAGTTATGAGTGCAAGAAACAGAGCGATGCCTTTCACATCTACGTAAAAAAGAACACCGACCTCAAAGGTTGTGTTCTTGCAAGTGAAGCACCTGCTGACAAGAACCAGCTCACCACGGACACATTCTCCTTCAGCGACCTGGAGAATGCGGTGGATTACAGTGCAAAGAGCATCGGTGCCGCCTACCATAAGTACGGCAACTACGAAAATATGACGAAGGCCGAGAAAGATAAAGTCTATAACACTATCGGTCTTGCCCCGAACATCTCCATGCCTGTCAAGGGCAATGCGAGCAGCAGGACAACATCTGCTGTTGCAGCGGGAACCATCGACATCAGGGAGAATCCCACGCAGGATATCTCGGCTCTGAGCCGTGACACAGAGAATGCACTCAACGAACTCGGCAGAATCTTTGACAAAAAGAAGATCAAGGAGCAGCAGGAACTTGCCGCGGTCTTTGGTGAGGAGGCATTCCGTCTCGCTCACAACATGAAGGACGACGGAAGCGGGCGAAAGATTGCCGTGCATGCGGCTATTGGCGGCCTGATGAGTCAGATCACGGGCGCGCGCTTTGCATCAGGTGCCGTAGCTGGAGGTCTGAACGAAGAACTGATCAACAGCCTCAAAGGCCTAGACCCCGGCACCGCCCAGATCGTCAGTGCCATTGTCGTCGGCGCAGCTGCTGCAAAGGCAGCCGGTGGGAATGCCGCCGCAGGTGCGAGTGCGGCAACTGCAGGAACGAAGTGGAACTTCTTGTATCGCTGGCAAGAGCGACAAATGCAGGAAGAACTATCCAAAGCAAAAACAGAAGAAGAGCGTCAAGCGATTATATGACAAAGGCTTTATAGTAGGTGCAGTACTCGAAGAGATTGCCGAACTTGCTGTTCCTGAAGCGAAAATATCAAAGTTAAAGTATTTAACTAAAGGAACAAAGATATCGTCAATACTAGAGATAGAAAAAGGGTTTGATAACTTTTATAGACTGAAAAGGCAATTAGGTGATCCAGGGAAGGGCCTGCAGTGGCATCACATTGTTGAGCAATCACAAATCAAATCCTATAGAGCCGGATTTGCCCCTAAACAGATTCACAGTATCGGCAACATTGTCGCTTTACCAAGTGGGGCAGGAAGTATCCATGCAAAAATAAGCAGCATGTACTCTTCAGTTCATCCTTATAAGGAAAAATCCTCCGGGATTGATTGCAACCAAGAGTTTTGAAGAACAATTCAAGTTTGGGATAAAGCAATTAGAGAAATTTAGCACAATGTCATTAGAGCATGGGAAATGGGTATTCAAACCATTTGACTAAATATTTATGATAGAAAGGTACATCACTATGAAAAATTATTCTGATCTAATTTCATACTACGAAAAGATATCTGAACAATGGGGAGAGTATACAGCCAATGGCGGAAACGCAAGTAAAGCAAATAGACTGTATAAAAAAATTCGGGCTATTGAACCCCAAATCAAAGAAACTGAAGACGGAAAACAAAGGCTTCTATCTTTTTTAGATCATACTAATGGCTATGTGCGCTTAAATGCTGCAGTGGCACTATTGGACACCTTCCCTTGCCAAGCGGAAAAATGCTTAGCAAATCTTGCGAAAGAAAGAGAAACCCTAGGTTTTATTTCAGAAATAACATTAGAAGAATGGAGAAAAGGGGAATTAAAGATAGTGTAGCCAATACAACAACATCTGCCATTGCAGAGGGAACCATCGACATCAGGGAGAATCCCACGCAGGATATCTCTGCTCTGAGCCGTGACACAGAGAATGGCCCTCAATGAGTTTGGCAGAATCTTTGACAAAAAGGAGATCGAGGAACAGCAGGAACTTGCCGCAGTCTTCGGTGAGGAGGCATTCCGTCTCGCCCACAACATGAAGGACGACGGAAGCGGACGAAAGATTGCCGTGCACGCGATCATCGGCGGCATCATGAGCCAGATCACGGGTGCCGGCTTTGCTTCGGGTGCTGTTGGTGCAGGACTCAATGAAGCACTGATTAACGCCGTCAAGGGACTGGACCCCGGTACCGCACAGATTGTCAGTGCCATCGTCGGTGCCGCCGCTGCAAAGGCATCCGGTGGGAATGCCGCCGCAGGGTGCATCTGCTGCGGCAGCAGGAACAAAGTGGAACTACTTCCTTATGAGTCGCCCGGATGAATTCGGCATCCGTGAACTTGCCAAAAATATCCTAAGAAAAAAAGATGGGCAAGAACTCTCAGAGGAAGAAACCAATCAACTCATACGAGAAGTAAATAATATTCTGTCCTTATTGGAGCCTGATCTTGGACACGATGAAAAAAATCCTTATGCCGAGGACATAAATAACTACAAATATGCAATTGGATATCTTAGCCGGCATGGAGTTACCACAGACAGTGCGAAGCGATTCTTCACCGCATACAACGAGGTGGTTCGAAACAAGGATTGGAAAGGGGTATATGAACAGCCTGGAACAATCTATGTAGATGGGAATTCAAAAACAGGAAAGAGGATTGACGTTCCCCGCAGGCCAGCAATCGGAGTATATAATCCAACCATAACAGAGCCTTATCAAGAAGGGAAGATCATTGGTGCCGAGACTTCTTCCAAACCTCAAAATAATTCAGCCTCAGCGGGAACTCATCAAGAAGGGCAGTCCATTGACGGCAAGTCTTCTTCTAAATCTCAAAAAGCGGAGGATGATAAAGGCTTTAATATATTGAAGTCAATTGTAGTTAATGGAGTTTCTGAAAAAGCAAATCTTCTTCCTGCCGCAATCAAGGCAGATGGTCATTTTGAGAAGGCTATATCTAAATATCTTAAAACCGGTGGTGTTGTTGCGCTTGGCTGGACTTTTGCAGATATAAGACAGGATTGGAACACATATAATGGAGCTGAGTTAGCAATCGCTATAGGAACTGACCTTATACCGCTAGGTTCGGGTATCCTTTTGGGGGAATTGGGTGGTGGAGTGGGCACTTTGATAGCGCCTGGAGCTGGAACAGTACTTATGGGATCTTTTGGGGCTTTTATGGGAGCCGTAGGTGGGGATTATTTGAAATATAGAATACGAAAGGGAATGTTATCAAGCCCTAACGTGAACAATAACGGAGGAAGATAAATGGAGTTCTTATTTGCTCGAATATATGAACAAGACGATCCAAGATTTTGGATTTTTACCATAGGAATTATCATCCTTAGTGGAGCAGGTGTAATAGGATATTTGAAAAACAGAGAATTATATTCACCTATATTAAAATCTGCATATTTACAACTTCTGTTATTGGGAATGTTTCTTCTTTTCATTATTATGTGGATTGGAATGTTAGATGTTCCATATGCTAATCTATTTTTAGTGATATCGTTCTATTGGATGGGGATTACACTTATACTATTTCGGCGCTTTACCATCATTTTTTTCCAAGAAATCCCCAAAGATTGCAGTCATTCTGTTTTACACCAACAATGGATTTTTATGGACAAACTAAAAAAACATAGTATTTTTTATCTTGTTGGAGTGGTATATTTTTTTGCTATGGGAACTTTCTGTTTATACTTACTTCTAACCAAATAAGGATTTCAATACTCATAAACGAGGTGGGCTACAGGGAAAAGGCGCCGTTCTTCTGCCCAACTCCCCCTTCCCTCTTATCTTGACAAAATAGAGAATTGAATTATGCAGCTTATCCATATGAAGGGGATATGTGTCCGATCATATAGACTAGGCCGAATGCTCGCAATCATATAGTTTCTCTATCAGCTCATATTTGGCGGAAAATATTGGATAGGCACATGGTTCAATTCACATTTTCTGCAATTAGCGGGTTTTCTACTGCTGCAGCGGGATCAGCCTCGATATTCACTGGTTCAGCAGGTGCTATTACGGGTAGCGTCGCAGGAGATATTGCAAAGTATGAATTGAGAAAAATCTTTCTAAAAGATAGATAGGCAAAATAGTTCTATCAATGCCATATATCATTTTAGGAAGGGCAATGCAAGTGTTGGAAAAAATAAATGCATCTACAAATCTTGGATTATATATATCATAATTTGGAAGTATTATTATCATAGGAGGAGCATTATGGAACTATAAATCAACAGGACCTTTTGGGACGCCCCGTGTGAAGCAAGCTTACTTTCGTTTTTTCTTAATAGGAAAATTACCATGGATTATAATGTGTTGCCTATTTCTACTAGGCAGTGCTTATACAGAAGAATTATTGGTAGCTGTCCTTTTGTACTGGAATTACAGCAATTTTACTAAGAAAATATGTTTTGTTTTTTTGCAAGAATTAGATAAAATGCCAAACTATCCTCGTTCAGAATATCATTTACAGATTTTCAACGAAATAAAAGATTATAAGATATTATATTTCGCTATCACAATCTATTTTTTTATAATGGGAACGCTCGCACTGTTTGCTATCATCGAATAGGTAAATTTTTCTTTGGAAAGTAGGCGACTCGACTTGATAACACTCAACCGTCCCTCAATTCTCCTCCTCATCCCCCTCCTCTCCCTCACTTCTCCTCGGTCTCTCTACCGCCCCGCCCTCTCAGCAGGAGCAGCTGGACAGTCGCGAGCGCAGGAATCCGAGCGACAGAAGCGTGCGGAAATTGTTGCGCCGCCTCCCCCGTTCTCCGATCTTCCTGCCGATGAGAGCGTAAGTTTCCCCTGTACGGCCATAGGCGAGGTAGAGGACGACTGTCTCAAACCGCCTATACATTACCTTATCCACGACTACTTCGGAAAGAATGCCCTTGCCCTCCACAACTTTAATAATATTTCTTTTGCCATCTCCCTCTAAGATAGGAATCGAATAAATGATACATACAAAAAGAATTTCTGAGATGATACGCTATTTCTTTATCATCATCTATATGATTCTGGTATTTTATGTTGTCTTAGATGTTGGCGGAAGCTATGGCTTAGCAACTTTTTTTATAGTTCCGCTAAAATCATACATTGTCATTCCTTTGCTTATATTGGGGTTTCTGATCCCTACAATTTTAGCGAGCATCCCCCTTACGGTTATGACAAAAAACCTGCATGTGTGGCAGCTATTACTTTATGTAGTAATAACATATGGATCCATATGTTATATAGAATCTGTTGTATCTAATTCGATAGCTGAAATTCGTTTCCCCGCAGTATTATTTCTATTAGCTCAGTTTGTGCTCTTGCTTTTCCTGAGAAGGTTATGGAAAAATCTTGGACAGAATGTAAGACGTTCTGTTTTGATACTCAGTTTGGTATTCCTGTTTAGTCTATGGGGCTATCTATGGGCAGGACATAATTTTGATACAAAGGAACTTGTGGTATCTCATATAGTTAAATTCTTGAAAATCATAACGGGCCTGTAGAAACAGCTTTATCAAACGAGTATCGATGTCAAACAGCATTATTTCTTAAAGAAAAGGGAGCTTTATGTCAATCAACAAAACATCTGTGGTTCTTCTCACTTCTCTCCTCTCCGGTGCGGGGCTTCGACGGCGAGGTTACGCTGATGGGGACGGACGGCTGGTATCTCCGCAATGAGTTTGCAACGCGGTTCCCAAAGCAGAAGCTGGAGCTCTATCTCGGCCTTGATGTCGGTGCGGTGTACGGCACCGGTGCGGATCTCTACAACGGGCACACGATCGTGGGGACAGCGTTCGGCGTGCGCGGGATGATCAACGATCTGTCCTATGATGTCTTTGCGGCGATGCCGATCCGAAAACCCGACGGGTTCCATACGGCTAAAGTTACGGGAGGCTTCTCCCTTGGATGGAAGTTCTAAAGCACAAAAACACTCGCATATCGGTGTGATGCCGGTATGCGAGTGTTTTTCTGTCTGCTCTCCTATGGCTGCACTAAAGCAAATCCATCATCCGATGGGTCTGCGGGATGATGCGGACATCGAACAGATGACGCAGAGCGATCCTTTGGAATTCGAGCAGTTGTGCAGGAGTCGGTGCGGCAGAGCCGCCATAGGGCGTGACGGGTTGAAGGATGAGGAGGGTCGCAGGTGCAACCTCGGCGACGAGGTGCGCCGCATGCTCCACATCCTCTGCTCGCGTCTCTGCCGCGACGACGACCTTGACATAGACATCCTTTGCGCGTGCAACTTTGAGAAAGCGCGCATGCGCATCCCAGACAGGCGCGGACAGAATATCCGGCAGCTTGATATCCATGCTAATAAAGTCGATACAATCAATGCACTCCGCAAGAGCTTTGTCGAGGGTGCCGTTCGTCTCGAGGAAGATCGGCAGCGAAACACGCGCAGCGAGTTCCCGAATAAAGGGCACATGCAGCAGCGGTTCCCCGCCTGTCATACTGAGCGAGTGATGCGGCACATCGCCGGCAAGATGCGCAATGATCTCTGCTGTTTGCTCCACCGAGAGCGGATTCTCATAGGAGACAAGCGCATGCGAGCCCGCGTTCTCCTCCACCATGCAGTGCGGATGGCGGCCAATCTCGTTCTCCGTATCGCAGTAAGTGCAGTCGAGATTACAGCCCTCAAGGCGCACAAAGATCTGACGGCATCCGACGTACTTTCCCTCCCCCTGGATGGAGGAAAAAATCTCGATGATATTCTCGTGCATATCAGGCCTTCGTATAGGTGACGGAGGACTTCGGCGACTCCCAAACAGTGAGCGCAGTAAGTTCTGCCGGAGATTCCCGCACCTCTGCACGCGCAGCGAGGCGCTCAAAGATGATGCGTGCCAGATTCTCCGCTGTCGGATTCATGCCCTCGTTAAACGGCGGGAAGTCATTCAGGTAGTAGTGGTCGAAGTCCTCCAATACTTCTGCAAGCACTCTCTTGGCAATCTTAAAATCAATCAACATGCCGAGCTCATCCAGTTCTTTGCCCTGAAAAGCCGCCTCGACCACCCAGTTGTGTCCGTGGAGTCGATCGCACTTGCCCGGATAGTTCACGACGCGATGCGCCGCCTCAAATGCGCCCTCGACGCGCAGTGTGTACATAGTGTTCTCCTTTTATTGAAAAGGCTGCCGCACGCATGCAGCAGCCTGGTTTGCACCCTCCCCCACTTGCGGGGGAGGCTTTTTCATTGCGGCATATCAGCGTCCCGCGCACAGGATGAGAGAAGCCGTGAGGGCAGCGAGCCCGGGATGCCTTTATTTCACGTTGCTCATGACCTCGTCCATGCTCATGGCGCGCGTATGCTTCGTATGGCTCCACTCGTGCTCATTCCGATGAATGAACCCGAGGAAGATGATGGGAATCCACGAGTAAATAAAAACCGGATAGAGGAGCAGGTAGAACCATGCCTTGAGCTTCGCCCGCACCTTGATGAGGATGATCATCGGCAGGACATACTGCCCGATCATAATGGCCGTCATGAGCTGAGACGGCAGAAATTTATAGATGCTTGTGTAAAACGGCGGAAATGCCAGCTGCACATAGCTGATGATGATGAACAGCGTCGAGATCATCAGGAAGTGCGGCTGGAGGAGATAGATGCATCCGTCCCAGATGCGGATGTCCCGCTGCTTCCACCCCTCGCGGATCATCGTCGGGATGAAGCGGTGCGCTACGTCGAACTGCCCCTGTGCCCAGCGGCGGCGCTGGTTCCATGCCTGCCGGAACGTGAGCGGCTTCTCATCGTAGACGACAGCATCGTGCGCCCACGTCGTCTTGATTCCCTCGGCGAGCAGCTTCATCGTGAACTCCATGTCCTCCGTGAGACAGGTCGCACGCCAGCCGTGCCGCTTCAGCACGTCCGTCGTTATGCACATGCCGGTACCGCCAAGACATGCTGAGAGCCCGATGTTCGTCTTAGCGAGATGGGAGATGTGGTCGATGACCCAGAACGCGATGGCAAATGTGCCGGCGACCCATGTGTCGTACGGGTTCTTTGCATCAAGATAGCCCTGGATGACCTTATCCCCCTTGAGGAGACGATTGTTCATCTCCTTTAGGAAATTAGGATGCACAAGATTATCTGCATCAAAGATCGCAATGGCATCGTATTCCTTGTCCATCTCAAAAAGGCGCTCGAACATCCACTCAAGCGCGAAGCCCTTGCTCTTCTTCGTTGGATGCTCCCGCACGCACACAATCGCGCCTTCATCTCCTGCAATCTCCGCCGTGCGGTCCGTGCAGTTGTCCGCAATGACATAGATGTCGTAGAGCTCCTTTGGATAATCGAGCCGATGGAGATTCTCAATGAGCTGACCGATGACCGCCTCTTCGTTATGCGCCGCAACGACAACGGCAAAGGTCTTCTCCGGGGTAAGAATTTTTTCCTCTTTGCGGCGCCACAGGCAGCAGAAGCCGATAAAGAAAAAGTACAGCGTGAAAAGAAGAATAAAAATCTGCACCGGCATCATGATCAGATCAAAGATATGTGCCGGAAGATACGGCGAGACAAGATGTAAAATGTCTGTCATGCAGCTTCAGCCTTCCTTTGTACGCGCCATAACGGCAATCGTATGATTGACAATCCCAAAGAGCGCATAGGCGGCAAACACTGCCGTAAATGTGGCGGGCAGGATCGCCGCGCTGCCGAAGTACAGGATTCCGGCAAAAACAATGACTGCAGAAATCTTGGAGGCGAGGTAGATCTTCTCCCCGTCTCCCTTAAAGTCGGGGTAGTGTACATGACTGACCATCAAATATGCCGTAATGGCAACGGCCGCGGGATAGAACACGCCGAACGATGCCGGATCGATCCCGAGCGAGAGGAAGAGCCATGCTGACATGGCAACCAGATTCCCGCCTGCAGGGATGGCAAGGCCCATAAAGTAGCCATGCACAACATGCACATTTACATTGAATCGCGTGAGACGCCACATGCCGCAGACAGCAAAAAAGATCGTCACGGCGACACCGATAATGCCATAGCTGTGCAGGGCAAGCGTCCACGCAAGCACTGCGGGCGCGACGCCGAAGGAGCCGAGATCGCAGAGCGAATCCATCTCCTTGCCGAACTCACTGGACACGCCGAATGCGCGTGCAATACGCCCGTCCAAGCCGTCAGCGACGAGAGCAAACAAAATGAAGAGTGCTCCCCAATCCAGACGCCCCTGCACCGTTGACAGGATGGAGCACATGCCAAAGACAAGATTCATCGCCGTACATAGATTCGGCAGAAACCGTCTGTAATTCATTCGCCTTCGAGCCTCCCCAGGACCGTAATGCCGCCCTGTACCTTTTCGCCCTTTTTCACAAGGATCTCTGCCCGTTCGGGCATAATAATCTCAAGACATGAACCGAACCGGATCATCCCGTATATATCGCCCTGCCCCATATGATCATCGAGGGTCACCCACGAGACAATCCGCCGTGCAAGAATCCCGGCAATCTGCTTCACGGTGATGCGCAGATCACCGCGGTCAATGCCGATCAGATGGTGCTCATTTTCAAAGCCGACCTCATCCTTATACGCGGGCTGGAACCGTCCGCAGTAGTATTTTTGAAGCTTGATCTCACCACTCACGGGGCTGCGGTTGACGTGCACATTGAACACCGACATGAAGATGACGATCTTGTTGCACGGCTCGCCAACGAATTCATCCGTGCCCACGGGCGAGATCTCGGTCACCGTCCCGTCTGCCGGGGATAGAATGTGATTTTCATTCTGTATGATTTCACGTGCCGGACTGCGGAAAAAATACGCAAAGTAGCATGCAAGCACGACGAACGGAACCGCTGCATACGGATGTGCAAAGAATCCGAGAATGAACGCCAAAACAAGCGCCGCGCCAATAAATTTATAGCCTTCGCTTACAACGACCATGCGCATCCGCCTCCTTTTCTCCCACCAATTATAATGGAAAGCTTATTCTTTGTCCACAGACAGGATCTTATTTTCGCGAAGCGTGTACCTTCAGAACGAATTTTGGAAGAGCAAGCAGCCGTCCTGCACGCTTTGGCTGCAGCATGCCGCGGAAAAGCCACTCCAGCTTCGCCTTCTGCATCCAGAGCGGCGCGCGCTTCATCACGCCTGCCATCACATCCAGTGTGCCGCCGACGCCGATCGCAACGGGCACGCCAAGTTCTGCAAGATGGGCATGAATCCACTTCTCCTGCTTCGGTACGCCAAGTGCGACAAGCAGCAGATCCGGCTGTGTCTCTTTGATCTCTGCGATGATTGCTGCATTGTCCGCCGGTTTGAAAAAACCGTCACGCACGCCGACAATCTTGATGCCGGGATAGAGGCTCTCTGCTTTTGCCTTTGCCTTCTCCGCAACCCCCGGTGCGGAGCCGAAAAAATAGACACGGCGTCCCTCCGCCGGAGCACGGCGCAGGAGTTCCTGCGCGAGATCATAGCCCGCCACACGTTCGGGCATCCGATGCCCAAGGTGCCGCGCTGCCCAGACCGTCCCTGCGCCATCCGGAACGACGAGCGCCGCTGCATTCAGAATCGCGCAGAGCTCCGGATCGTGGGTCGCCCGCATGATCATCTCCGCATTCGCCGTGGCAATCATCACGCCCGCACGCTCATCCATATAGGTACAGACCGACGCAACCGCTTCCGGCATGGTAACAGAATCGACATCCACGCCCAATATATTGACTCGTTCTGCCAAGGAGCACACATCCTCCCATCTCGTCAAAAGAGAGCGCCTGAAAGACGCCCTCCCTGTCTTTTGTTCTTACTGCGCAGCGCCGTCCGTCTTTTTCTTCGGCACCGCTGTACGGATATAGAGTTCACGCAGCTGCTTCTCGTCCACCGGCGACGGGGCCTCGCACATAACATCCGATGCACTCTGGGTCTTCGGGAACGGAATGACGTCGCGGATGCTGCGGCGCTTCGCCATCAGCATCACGAGACGATCCAATCCGAACGCAAGTCCGCCGTGCGGCGGGGTCCCATACTCAAACGCATTCATCATGAAGCCGAAGCGCTCACGCGCCTCCTCGGGCGCAAATCCGAGCGTCTCAAAGACCTGCTCCTGCAAATCGCTGCGGTAGATACGCAGACTCCCGCCGCCGATCTCGACACCGTTCAGCACCATGTCATAGGCATTTGCCTTGATGCGCCCCGGATCCGTCTTCAGCAGCGGAATATCCTCGTCGCGCGGCGCTGTAAAGGGATGATGCATCGCCTTGTAGCGCTTTTCCTCGGCGCTGTATTCAAACATCGGGAAGTCCACAACCCAGAGGAAGGAAAGTGCATCCGGATCCATCAGGCCACGGCGGCGCCCCATATCGAGGCGCAGTTCGCCGAGTGCCTGTGCGACAACGGCAGGCTGATCGGCGACAACGAGCAGGAGGTCGCCCGTCTTTGCCCCGACGGCGTTCTTGATCGTCTCAAAAGTCTCATCCGAGTAGAACTTCTTAAAGGGCGACTTTATGCCTTCCTCACTGTACTGAATCCATGCGAGCCCTTTCGCCCCGTAGTTCTGCACATACAGCACGAGCTCGTCAAGCTCGCGGCGCGGGATATTTGCGTAACCCTCGACATTGATGACCTTCACACGGCCGCCGGCCTCCATAACGGCGTTGAACACCTTAAACTCCGAGCCGCCGACATAGTCGGTGATATCCTGCAGCTCCATGCCGAAACGCAGATCCGGCTTGTCCGAGCCAAAGCGCTCCATCGCCTCATCCCACGGCATACGGCGGAACGGCGTCTCAATCCTTGCGCCGATGCTCTTCTCAAAGAGCTCCTTCACCATCTCCTCCATGAGCGTCAGGATGGAGTCCTGATCCATGAAGGACATCTCAATATCCAGCTGCGTGAACTCAGGCTGGCGGTCGGCACGCAGGTCCTCGTCACGGAAACAGCGGACGATCTGGAAATACTTTTCAAACCCCGAGACCATGAGCAGCTGTTTGAAGATCTGCGGTGACTGCGGCAGTGCGTAGAACTCGCCCGCATTGAGGCGGCTCGGCACGAGGAAGTCACGCGCCCCCTCGGGCGTGCTCTTGCAGAGCATCGGCGTCTCAATCTCCAGGAATCCGTTGCGGTCAAAGAAGTCACGCATGATCTTCGTCACGCGGTGGCGCAGGATCATATTTGCCTGCATCTCCGGACGCCGCAGGTCGAGATAGCGGTAACGCAGGCGGATCATCTCGTCCACGTCGATGCCGTCCTGGATGTAGAACGGCGGCGTCTTTGCCTTGTTCAGAATGCAGAGCTCATTGACAATGATCTCAATCTCGCCCGTCTCCATGTTCGGATTGACGGTTTCCGCGCTGCGCGCACGCACCGCGCCGCGCACGCAGATGACAAACTCCGAGCGCAGCATCTCTGCCTCGTGGAATGTGCCCTCCGCCATTGCAGCCTCATCAAAGACGATCTGCACAAAGCCGGAGCGATCACGCATATCCACGAAAATAAGTCCGCCGTGGTCGCGGCGGCGCGACACCCAGCCGCACAGTGTTACCTCACTGCCCACCTGCTCCTTGCGCAGCGTGCCGCAGTCATGTGTCCGTTTCAATCCCTGCATCGTTTCCATCTCAGCCCTTCACCTCAGAAATCAATCGTTTTACAATATCGTCAAGAGAACAGTTCTCCTGCGTACTCTCAGCCATATCCCGCACAACTGCCGTATTCTCGGCAAGTTCATCCTCGCCAAGGATCACTGCATAGCACGCGCCGGATTTATTCGCCTGCTTCATCTGCGCCTTCATGCTGCGGCCCGCATAGTCCATGAGTGCGCGCACACCGCCCAGACGCAGTTCATGCAGCAGCGGGAACGCCGCATGGGAGGCGGCATCGCCCAGTGCAATCAGAAACACATCCGCCGCAGGAGGGCGCTCCGGCAGCAGATTCTGCTGCTCGAGTGCGAGCAGTACACGCTCAAGACCCGCTGCAAATCCCACGGCAGGGGTCGGGTTTCCGCCGAGTTCCTCAACGAGTCCGTCATAGCGGCCCCCGCCCGCCACGGCGCTTTGCGCACCAAGCGGCGGATAGGCAATCTCAAATGCCGTCCGCGTATAGTAGTCAAGGCCGCGCACAAGCCGCGGATCAAGCGTATAGGAGATGCTCGCGGCCGTCAGATGGGACTGCACCGCATTGAAATGCGCGGAACATTCCGCACAGAGGCAGTCCGTGATTGCGGGCGCACCTGCCATGAACGGCTTTTCTGCATCCGCCTTGCAGTCGAGAATCCGCAGGGGACTGCGGGTATATCGGTCCTGACAATCGCCGCACAGCTCCGGCAGATGCTCCTTGAAGTATGCCTGCAGACGCTCCCGGTAAACGGGGCGGCAGTTCGGGCAGCCGACGGAGTTCAGCTTCAGCGTCAGCCCCGTAAGGCCGAGCGAGGTAAGGAAATCGAACGCGAGAAGAATCACCTCAGCATCTGCCGCGGGCCCTGCCTCACCGATCGCCTCTACACCGAACTGGTGGAATTCGCGCATGCGCCCCGCCTGTGGGCGGTCATAGCGGAACATCGAGCCGATGTAAAAAAGTTTCTGCAGGCCGCCGTCCGCATACAGCTTGTTCTGCAGATAAGCGCGCACGGCAGAAGCCGTGTTCTCGGGGCGGAGCGTCAGGCTGCGGTCACCGCGGTCGGTGAAGGTATACATCTCCTTGTCCACGACATCCGTGCCGTCGCCAATCCCACGCTGAAAGAGTTCCGTATGCTCGAAGACGGGGGTGCGAATTTCGTGATAGCCGTACCGGGCGCACAGATCGCGGATCGTATTCTCCACATAGGTCCATGCACCAACCGCATCGGGCAGTATGTCCTTGGTCCCCCGCGGCGCATTCGTCAGCATCAGGGCGTTTCCTCCTCGTATTCCGCACGCAGGAGCGCGCGGCGTTTTGTAGTGTAAATATCAATATCGCGCAGATAGGTCACGAGATCCTTCGCATGAAAGGCGGACCGCATGCGGTCGCCGCGAATGCCGAGCACCTTTGTCGCGGCAGCGCCGCCGATGCCGATAATCGTCTGGCGCTCCTCCATAATCTGAATGTTGTAGATGCTCTCAGCCCCCGGACGGGCGTAGCCGACGTTCTCCAGATCGCCGCTCATGTAGCCCTGCCGATAGAGATAGTAGGGACGGTATCCTGCCTCCTCCACGGCGCGCACAGCAGCCTCGCTCATGCGCAGCGTTTCCTCATCGGACGGGAGCTCAACATGCTCTGTTTCCATCTTGAGGCGCAAATTCGATCCGCGCTTCAGCGCGAGTGCATGGAGTGTGATATCGTCCGGCGCAAGCGCCGTCACCGCCGCCATTGTCGCGCGGACATCCTCCGCCGTTTCACCCGGCAGGCCGAGAATCACATCCATATTGATGTGCACATCAAATGCCGCACGAATCTCGTGCACCATGCGCACAACATCCTCCGGCGCATGATTCCTGCCGATGCGCACGAGCGTTTCCTCCTGCATTGACTGCGGATTGACGCTGACGCGCGTCACCGCATGCTCCTTCATGCAGGCAATCTTCTCCGCACTCATGCTGTCCGGACGTCCTGCCTCTACGGTAAACTCCGCAACGCCGGGTCCATAAAAGGCATTATATACCATTTTGAGCATTTCGGCAAAAAAATCATTCGGCAGACTCGTCGGCGTGCCTCCGCCGATATAGATGCTCTGCACCGTCAGTCCGAGGCTTCGTACATCCTCCTCGGCCGCTGCCAGGTCTCGTGCGAGCACATTCATAAAGGCGCGCAGCTTCTCCCGGTCCGGCAGCAGATATGACGGAAAGGAGCAGTAGAGGCAGCGCGAGAGGCAGAACGGTATGCCGACATAGATGCTCACCGTCCGCTCCGACGGATGCGCAAGGAACGGCAGCTGACGCACGGCCACCTCCGTGATGAGTTCTGCCTTTAGCGCGCTGCAGAAATAGTCCTCCTGCAGGCGCACAATGATCGCCTCCGGCGTCATCCCGGAGCGAAGCCAGCGGTGTACGATCTTCGTCGGGCGCACTCCGTGCAGGATCCCCCATGGTGCAGGAGGCAGCCCGAAACGTGTGCGAAAGAATTGATAGAGATTTCGTTTCACGGCGCGGTGCACGGCTGCACGCGGCAGTTCATCATCCTTGCCGGCCGAGGAAAAATAAAATTTCTCGCAGGTTCCGTCCACGGCAAACAGATACACCTCAGTCATAACAGAAGGCGGCTCACAGCCCGTCTGCCGGTTGACAACCGACAGCTGGGCGTAATCCGCCTCCCCAGTCCGCCCGACGATCTCCATCTTAAAGAGATTCACTACCTCGCGGACGATTTTAACAATGACCTCGGCCCTGCTGTTAATGCTGAGCGACCGTATTTTCACGTTTTTTTCTGATTCTCCCTGCACTTATTGCAGATGCCGAAGAACTTCGCCTGATGGTTCTCAACCTTAAATCCGGTTTTCTTGAAGATATCATCTTCCAAGTGATCGAGCATATCCTCCTCGAACTCCGAAATTTCCTTGCACTCCGTGCAGATAAGGTGATGATGGAAATGCTGGTTCGGATCGATCGGATTCAGCTCATAGGAATAGGAGCCCTTGTTGCGTTTGTCAAATTCCTTGCCGAACTCGATCTTTTGAAGGATTCCGAGCGAGACAAGTATCTCAAGACTCCGATAGACCGTTGCCAAACCGATTTCCGACTCCGTTCCGCGCAGGATGTCATAGATCTTTTCCGCACTCAGATGCTCGCTCGGATGGTCCAGGATCACCTGCAGAACGATCTGCCGCTGCGGCGTCATCTTACGCTGCGTTGCCTGCAGTCTCTTCTTCAAATCCTCCATCGTGTAGGTATCTGCCATACTTTTCCCCTCCATATCCCGATTCCATGATATAATTCTCCAACATATAATCACAATCAGTGAGAATAGTATAGCACACAGCGCAATTTTTTTCCATAAAAATACTTAATTTCAGCGGATTCCTCTCTCCTCTTCAGGCCTTCTCCCGGCCGATTCGCCGTAGCGTTTCCATCATCAGCCGTGCCTCCGGAACGATTGCCGCAATCTCAATGCGCTCCTCCGGCGTGTGAATGCCATGCGCCGTCACACCGATGGAGACCATATCAAGCTCCGGATTCTTCGCCGCATGCCAGCTGGTCTCCAGCCCTGCATGGATGCTTTCAATCGTCATCTCCGCTCCGCCGTTCTGCGCAGCATAGACCTCGCTTATAATCGCTGCAAGCGTGCTGTTCTCACGCTCACGCCATGCAGGTGACTGCGCACCCACCGTGAGGCTGAAACCCGTACGCTCCGCCATTGTTCGTGCCGTCACAATGATTTCATCAAGGCGCTCATTCACCGAGGAACGCGGGAAGTACTGGACATGCAGCTCACTCTCATCCATGCGGAGGACGCCTAGGTTTGCTGAGGTCTCGACCTTATCCGCATGGAGACGTGACATATCGTGCACGCCCGTGCGCAGAAGCGTAAGCAGAGCAATGAGATCATGCTGCTCATCCGCGCCGATGACATGTCCTGCATTCTCCACAGGCGAGAATACAAACTTCATCGCGGGGTCTGCGGCGCCATAGAGCGCATGGAAACGCTTTTCCTCCGCATCGAGCACGTTGACGATTTCACGCGCGCCGATGCCTGTACGGATGATTGCCTCTGCGGTCGGAGGAATGGCGTTGCGTGCCGTGCCGCCCGTAAACGAAACGATTTCAATTTTTCCATGCCCCTCAAGCGTCTGCAATGCAAGTGCAAGCGTGCGGATTGCATTGCCGCGCCCGTCGCCGATGCGCTCGCCCGAATGTCCGCCGAGCAGCCCCTCGACTGCAATGCGGCAGGCGGGCTGTTCCGATGCCCTGCGCGTCAGTACGCGTGAAAAGTCAAGGTTGACACTGCCTGCACTGCCCACCGTCATGATGTGATAATCCTCGGAGTCGCAGTTGATCAAGAAGCGCGCATCCTTCAGATGCACAGCATCCAGGCGTCGCGCACCCGACATGCCCTGCTCCTCATCCACCGTAATGACGGCGCGCAGCGGTCCATGTTCCTCCGTATACTGCATCGCGACGAGAATTTCCGCAACGCCGATCCCGTCATCGCCGCCGAGACTCGTGCCGTCAGCCGTCAAAAACTCCTCCGTACGCAGCATCTTGATCGGGTCCTTGATCGGATCATAGATTACGCCCGGCTCTGCAACACAGACCATATCCATATGCCCCTGCAGAATTGTGCGCGGTGCAGACTCACAGCCCTTTGCCGCAGGCAGATCGGCAATGATGTTCAGCGCCTCGTCCTGCGTCACCGTACAGCCGATCTCTGCGAAACGCTTCTTCAGATAGTCGCTGACCGCCCTTTCATGGCCTGAGGGACGCGGTATCCGCGTCAACGCCTCAAACTCCGCAATTACTGTCTCAAGTATCTTTGCATCGTCTGTCATAATACTGTGCCTCCTGACTTTACCTGCCTCATATTGTAGCACATAGAAAAAGAAGCTGCCATACGGAGATGTATGGCAGCTTCCGTTTTGTTTATTTTTTTGCTTCCTCAACTGCTTTTGCAGCGGCATCCTTGAACTGATCATAGCTGACGGTTGCGCCCGCGATGGCATCGACCTTCGCAAGATCCTTCTTCGACTCGAGCTGGCTCGCATAGGATCCGATTGCCTTGTAGGCGATCTGCGCCTTCTTGCGGACCCCTTCGGGCTTATCCGCACCATAGTTCTCGTCCTTTGCCCTGCCGTCCTTATCGAATCCCGTATGAACGACCTTCGCAATCGCACCGTTCTCAATCGTAAGTTCCACGTGCGAATAGCCAAGCTGCTCGTGTTTGGAACTGTCCGCTGCGAACGTGCCGTCCTTTACCCCCGTCAAGTCGAGGGAAGCAGCAGGCTTTGCATCGTTCTTCGGCGCTTCCTTTTTCTCATCCCCGCAGCCGGAAACAATGATGCCCGCTGTGAGAAGCAGCGCTATGCCAAGTGTCAGTTTCTTCATTTTCATACCGTCCTTTCACGCATACGGCCGTGCTCGATGATGACGCAGCGCTGCGCCTCCTCGCCGACCTCGGCGGAGTGAGTAACGGTCAGGATTGTATGCCCCTCATCGTGCAGTTCGTGGAAAATCTTCATGACGAGCTTCTGATTCTGCTCATCGAGGTTGCCCGTCGGCTCATCGGCAAGGATGAGAACAGGATAGTTGATAAGCGCACGTGCAATGCAGACACGCTGCTGCTCGCCGCCCGAGAGCTGGCTCGGCAGATGGCTCGCACGGTCAGCGAGGCCGACACGCTCGAGCGCAGCCATGGCTTCGTCGCGGTCGGGCATGCTGTGGTAATACTGTGCGACCATGATGTTCTCGACTGCCGTCAGATACGGGATCATATGGAACTGCTGAAAAACGATGCCAATCTTGTCGCGGCGGTAGCGCGTCAGTTCCTCCGGCGTCGCATCGGTCAGCACATCGCCGTCGAGGATGACCTCGCCGGCTGTCGCACTGTCCATACAGCCGATGATGTTCATGAGCGTCGACTTGCCCGAGCCGGAGGGGCCCATAACTGCAAGCCATTCGCCTTTTTCAACCTTGAGATTGACATCGTCCAAGGCGAGTACCTTTTCGTTGTACGCCTTGGAAACATGCCTCAGTTCAAGCAAACTCACTGCTTTTTCCTCCTTCAAGGAATCACTCATTCGCCGCGCAGGATGATCGCGGGATCCACATTGGTCGCGATGCGCACGGGCAGAAGCGATGCCAGTCCGGTCACAAAGATGGACATAACGAGCGCCACCACGACAATGGTCGCCGAGAACTCAATCCCGCGCCCGAACACGTTGACGCTGACGCTCTCGGCAAAGAGATAGCCGAAGCCCGATCCGAGAATTCCGCCGAGTGCACCGAGCAGGCATCCCTCCCCGAAGAACTCTGCAACAATATGACGGTTATCCGCACCAAGCGCCTTCTTGAGGCCGATCTCGCGGCGCCGCTCCGTCACGATCGCCATCATCGTGGTCGAGACACAGATCAGTGTCAGCACGAGGACAACGACGGTGACAATGAGCACGAGCGCTTGGAGTTTTCCGAGCACCGTGCCCTCGGACTGGGCAATCTGTTTGACAAGCTGCGGAGCAACCCCCGGCACATCCGCGCGGATCTTTGTCTCTGCACGCGCGAGTTCATCTTGGCTCGCCACAACAGAGACCTGCGCAAGACTCAGCTCCCCGGGACGCCCCTTGATGCTCTGGAGTTCCGGCAGAGAGAGAAAAACAAAGTTCTCCTCATTCCCGCCCGTGCGGACGATGCCGGACACACGATAGTCTGCCACAATACTGCCCTCGCCGCCCGAGATCGTAACCATATCACCGGGATTGACGCGCAGCTTGGCAGCAAATTCCGAGCCGAGCAGGATCTCCTTCTCCCCTGCCGCCGGCCAGTCGCCGCGCAGCTGCCAGTAGGGACTGACCTCCTGCAGGACGTTAAAATCCGTTCCCCCCGCCATCACCGTCTGATGATTGATTAGGACGGTGTCATAGAGAAAGGGCGTGATGCCCACAATCTCGTACCCCGAGAGGCTCCGGCGCACGGCTCCGACCGCATCCTCCCGTATGACACCTGTATCCGTGCCCGGCAGGATGAGCAGATTCGCGCCGTAAGCACGGAACGCGCGCCCCATTTGCTCCGGCACCTCCTTATAGACCGTGATCATGCCGGAGATGATCGTTGCGCCGATGGCGACGGCAAGCAGGGCGATCGCCATGCGGGTACGTCGGCGCAGCAGGGAGTTCGCGACCATGATAAAGAACATTTTATATCGATTCATCATTCATCACCTGCCATAGAGAACCTCTGCCGGCTGCAGCGACAGAAGCATACGAATCGCGGGCACGCTCCCGATAATGAGCACAAGCGACATCAGCACGGCAATGATCGGCACAACATAGGGACTCACCGCAATCCCCGAGCCAAAGACGTTCTCGCCGATGAGCTGTGCAAATCCAAGCCCGACGACATATCCGAGAATGCCGCCGAGAATGCCGGCGATAAAGATCTCTGCGAGGACGGAGAGCACCACCGCCAAATTCGTCGCACCGAGCGCCTTGAGAAGCCCCAGTTCCCGGCTGCGCTCCATGATATTCGCGCTGATGAGGTTGCTGACACCGAGGCTCGAGGAGAGCAGCGAGAGTACCGTGATCAGAAGCATCAGCAGCTGCGTTTTGTCGAGGATCTTGCCCTCGGACTCTGCAATCTGGCGCACCGGATGCGCCGCCGAATTCTGCACAACCTCCTCGATCTGATAGGCGATTGAGCCGACGTACGCCGTACAGTACCAGATGTCATACTCTGCCTGTGAGAGCGACTTCGGATTCTCCGCCGCCTTGCGTGCGAGATCATTCTCCGGTGTTGTCACAGCGCTGACCTCCACCTGATCAATCTTGCCCTCTGCATGTGCAAGTTCCTGCGCGAGTGCAAGGGAGCCGACCAGCTGATTCTCCTCTTCGCCGCCGCCGGAAACCGTCCCCGTCACACGCAGCGTGCCGTCCGTTCCGTCGGCTTTCTTATAGGAGATCGTACTGCCCGCTGAGACGCCGAGCTTCTGTGCGAGCTTCGTCCCGACGAGAACCTCATCCGCATGTGCATCATCTGCCCAGCTGCCCTCAATGTGCCACCAGGACTTCATGGATTTTACTCCCGTAGTATAGACCTCATCGGTCGGCAGCGTAAGGGTATGCTCAAACCACGTGCCGAAAAGCGGAACGGTTTCGCCGTCCCCGAGCGTCACATTGGTCGTCAGAGACGGTGCGAATGCAACGATGTTGTTCGTCCAAAAGATCGTCTTGATATTGCCGAGATCTGCCTCATCGAGATACTCGCGATGGGTGCTCTTCGTCGTCTCCACGCCGTAGAGATCCTTGAGGACCATTGAGTTGCGCGGCGTGACCGTAATATTCGCGCCGAACGCCTTCAGTTCCTGATTGACCTTCTCGCCAATGTCAAACATGACATTCAGCATGGCGGTCGCGAGCGAAACGCCGAGGGCAACCGTCAGCGCAATGAGGATAAATCGCCCGCGCTGGCGGATGAGCGCTCCTTTAACCATTTGCCAAAACATGGTTTTCCTCCTATCAGCCTATGCGGTCAGCGGAAATGCTTGCGTGCTGCCTCGAGCGTATCCGCCGAAATCTGCACAGCGCCGCCTGCCACACGGTACTCCACGGGAATCGGATTGCACCCGCCGGGCAGGCCGATGGTTGCCTTATTCATAACCACATCGCAGAGCCGGCAGACCACCTGGCCGTCACGTTCAAAGTACCCTGTTGCACCACAGATTTCGCATGCATCAAGTCCCACGCCGAACGCTGAACCACCCTTCTGAACGATGATGACGCGCACCTCCGTCCCGTCCGAAGCACGGAACGCATAGCGATGCAGGTGCCCATCCGAAACCTCGTCCAGCGGAATCTGCACAAGTCCGTCCGTCGCCTGTACGGAAACTGCGGGACTGAGCGACTCTTTCTTATTCGCGTACCAGCCGCCGGCACTCGAGAGGAGAATCGTCAGTACGAGCATCGCGAGGAGCCCCGTCCCCCATCGCTTGCGCCGAATTGCACGCGAAACCAGCTGGCGGTACTGCGCCGGATTCGCCCATGCGGGACGCTCCGGACGCGGCTGCAGAAAAAGAGTGATGGGAACGAGAATCGAGACGAAGTAGATCGCATAGATGACCATATTCTGATTGTCGATGAAGGGTGCCATCACAGAGATGAGACTCTGTGCACCGAATACCTGCCGCGCCATCATCACCGTCATGACAAAGATGACCTGCTGCACGGCAGTCGCTGCAATCTGCACCGTAAAAACGAAAACAAGGCGCCCGTGATTGAGGGCCGCCGCCGCATTATATGCCAAATAGCCCGAGAGGAAGCCGAGGAAGATGCCGCCGACAAAACCAAGGATCTTAACAAGAAAGATCAACGTAAAATATTCGCCCATCGCAACCTGGACAGTCGCAACGGGAATCAGCCACAGTTCCAGGCCATGATAGAGAAAGAGCCCGAGCGCCAGTGCCCCGGTGCCGATGCGGAAGACGCGTTCCTCTCCCGCCGTCCATTCACGGTGAAGGCTGCGCAGAAGAATCGTACACAGGACAAGAGCACCCGCAAGGTCGAGGACAATCGCCATGCTCTCGAAGATCTCGCGGTTGACTGCTGAGCGCGTGCCGACGCGGACAGCCGTCATGAAGAGCGAGAGAAAAAAGCCCCATTTCAGAACGCGCGTAAAAGTGTGGCGGATGCTTTGATTGGGCAGGGGCAGAATAATTGCAAGCAAAATGCCAAGCGGCACGGCGAGCTTGATGCTCTCCTCGAGTGCCGGTACGAGTTCCTGCAGAAACGCCTGTAACATTGTAATATACCCTTTCCTACGAGAAAAGCCGCCGCCCGCGAAGGACGGCAGCCATTCTATATCCGGCAGGACAGCAGCGGGCACGGCTTGGCCGTGCCGTCACTGCCCTTGTGGAACGGAAATTACCACTTACGCGGAACGTAGTTGAACACCCAGCTCATCTTGACAGGCTCCGTCCAGAACCTGCCGGGAACACCCGTCTCCGGATCGGTGTGGAGCATGTAGTTCTGACGTGCCGGGCTTTCAATCGAGAAGTCGCAGTCATAGGTGCCCGCACCGAGCATCTTGACATTCGCGCCGTAGTGCGGGCCGTCGTCTGCACTCATCGGCATGAACACGCCCTCGATGCTCTCGCCCGTCTCGCGCTTCGTAAACTTGTAGTGCACCGTCAGGTACGGAATCCACTCGCCGACGCCGAAGCCGCACTCATTGCCTTCGGTTGCATGAATATCCGTCTCGATGTGGATATCTGCCTGATCTGCCGGCAGGCTCATGCCGCCGTCCATCGTGACCGGCTGGAAGTACACGAGCGCAACCTTAAAGTGGTTCGTCGTATCCTCAATCTCGTCGCCGATCGGGAACTCCTCGAACGCAGCCTCACTGACGTTCGCATTGATCGCAAACGTGGAGAATGCGACGGCGCCGATAGCAAGCGCCTTCTTGAGCATGCTGAGACCGGATTTCTTCATGGATAAATCCTCCTTAAAAGATGAAACACTGCTCCCTCCCCATACAGGGAAGAACATCTTACGCCTCTGCAGATGCAGAATGCTTTCTATATGATACCATTGCCGCCGCCGCGAGAATCAACAGAATCTGCGGCACAATGGTTTCATAGGTGGGATAAAGTCCGAGCAGATCAATGCTCGGAACGGGAATGCTCTCAATGACCGAGGTGGAGATGACATCTGCCTCCTGCAGCTCCTTGAGGCCGCCGCCCAGGAAGGTGACCGCGAGCACGAACATGAACGCACTCGTCACCTTGAAGAACGGCCCGATCGGAATGCGCAGCGCGCCGCGCTGCATGAGGAAGAAGACGAGAGCCAGAACGACACACGCTGCAACAAAGCCGGCCCAGATCATATCGATATCGCCGATGGCATTGTTGAAGAGCGCTTGATAAAAGAGGATGACCTCTGCCCCCTCGCGGTAAACCGCAAGGAAAACGGCAAAGCCGAGTGCACGCGATTTGCCCGTTGAGAGTGTCAGCTTAACCTGCCTGTCGATATAGGATTTCCATGCCTTTGCGTTCGACTTGCCGCCCATCCACGCCGATGTTCCGAGAAGAACGAGAACGGCAAAGAGTGCCGTGCAGCCCTCGATGATCTCACGCCCCGACCCCGTCGTCGTTGTGTTGTCGAGCACGGAAACAAAGAGATACGCCGAGATAAAGCTGCCGATAATGCCGGCAATCGCCCAGTTGTAGACGATGGAGATTTCCTTTTCGTGTCCGGCACGGCTGAGGTAGGCGATGATGCCGACGAGCACAAGGATTGCCTCGATGCCCTCGCGCAGAAGGATGAGGAATGCCTGCAGGAACATTGCCCAGCCGCCCGACTCAACGCCCTTGGTCTCGAGCGTTGTGACCTCAGCCTGGATCATGTCGAGGAGCTTCGCCCCCTCCGCCTCAACCTCAGCCTGCGGAGCGCCGGCACGGATCGCCTTTTTCAGCGTGTAGAACTGATACTCCGTGAGGTTCGCGCTCTTCGAGGAAATGCCGCTGCGCACCGCACTCTCGAGACCATCCTTCTCGTAGATGCCGTAGTAGATATCATTAACGGCATCCTTCGCGCCCTCGGCGTTGCCCGTCTTGTAGATCTCGTAGACCTGATCCATCTGGACGCCGATGCGGTCATGTATCTGCTGCCACGTCTGCGCCGCATCCGCAGGCACCGCCGGCAGGAGCAGGAACAGTACCGTAATAAATACAAAGAGTCTTCTCATCAAATCTTACTGCCCTTCCCTTTCCGCAAGGAACACGCTATTTAATCTTGCGCGTTGGCTTCATATTGAAATAAACGGGACACTGCATATCGGATTCCATCGGCTGGCCGTTCATATCCTTCGCGGGCTCGAATTTCCACTGCCTTTCAACAATGCGGCGCGCTGTACGGTCATAGTACTCGTTGCCTGAGGAAATCATAATGCGCGTGCGAATGACTTTGCCATCCGTGCCAATACGTGCCGATACTGCGATGCGCCCCTTGAAGTTGATCATGCCATAGGGCGGCTGCTCGGCATGGATAATTTTTCCAGGCATCCCGATCTGCTTGCCAGGGCCTGAGCGAAGCACATTGTCTTCTTTCGGTTCATCCTTCGTCTCTTCGACTTCCTTCAGGATCTCCGTGATGGCTTCTTCGGGAACCTCTGCCTCGACAACTGCGGGCTCTTCTTCAGCCTCAACAGGTTCCGAGGGAGGCGGAGGCGGCGGAGGAGGTTCCTCCACCTGCTCCTCCTCGTTTGGAGGCCCTTCCTCGTCAGCCAGCTCCACCCACTCCATCACCGGCTCCGGCGGCGGAGGCTCGAGCGCCTTAAGCACATGCGGGACAACGACCATCAGCAGGAGCCATCCGACGAGATGGAAAAAAAATGCGAGGAGAAAGGCTAGGCGCCAATGCGTCTGGTAGCGCACTCAGACCCCTCCCGTCTCCGTTGCAATGGACACATGGCGTGTCCCTGCCTCCTTGAGCGCATCAAATACAGAAACAACGTACTGATAGTCGGTCTTCTTATCTCCGCGCACAACGAAAACGGTCTCTGGATCCGACTCAAGCTGCGCCTTGACCTTTGTCGTGAGCTCGCGTGTCGGCTCCTCATCGCGGTCAAAGAAAACCTTCCCCTCCTCCGTCACTGTGATAGAGACGATGTGCGGGCGCGTGTCCTGCTTGGCACTTGATGCCTGCGGGAGATTGACCTGCACCGTACTCGCATTCACCATGTACATCGTGCTGAGCATGAAGAATACGAGCAGGAAGAGCATGATGTCGATCATCGGGATGATCATGACGAGCGGCTCACGCACGTCATGAAAATTACGACGCATGAGAACGACCTCCATCAGCCGCAGCAAATCCTGCGAGCAGCGTGTTGATTGTTTTTTCGAGCAAGGTCAGCATCGTGTCCATACGCTGAGCGAAGTAGGTATGCACAATAAGTGAAAAAATGGCGACAAAAAGGCCCGTCGCGGTTGCAATCAGTGCCTCGCCGATGCCGCCTGTGATTGCCATCGGCTGCCCCGCCTGAAGATTGAATACGCTGAACGACTGGATCATGCCGAAGATCGTGCCGAGAAGTCCGAGCAGCGGCGCAAGTGTAACAATCATCGAGAGATAGTTGAGGCGTGCACGCAGGAGCATTGCCGCCTCGCCGTATACTGCATCGAGCGTCATTGGGACATCCTCCCCGGCTGTACGGGCATCGAATGCGCTCTGTACGAGATGCGCGACCATGTTGTCCTTGCCCGCAGCGGCAGCCGCCGCCTCATCCATCCGCCGTCCGCGGAGCGATGCCGAAACATCCGCCGCAAGCTGGTGTGCCCCTTGGGATGCACGGCGATAGAGCAAAAAGCGGTCAATCGCAATGGCTGCTACCGTGAGCGAACACAGAAGCAGCAGATACATAATCGGGCCGCCTTTTTCGAACAACTCTGCACTGGTCAAAAACAACACCGTCCTTGTCTGGTAAATATGCGTACAGCACACATGACCGCTCTCTTCAATATGACAGAGAATGGTACGCAATACTATCTATAAGGTTATTTTTTAGTATAGTACTGGAGAGAGTGATTGTCAATACATCTTTTAATGAAGCTTTTATTAATGAAGTTCATTCATGTATTCAGCGATACGAATCTGCCAGTTTTTGAAAACGCGGCAGTGCACGCACAATCATCTCCGTTCGCACACAGTATGCTGCGCGAAAATACCCGGGGCAGCCGAAATCCGTGCCGGGCACGAGAAGGAGATCATGTTCCCGTGCACGTTCGCAGAATGCTGCATCATCCTCCTCCAGAGCCTTTGGAAAGAGGTAAAACGCCCCCTGCGGAGGCGCACAGGAGAAGCCCGCCGCCGTCAGGCCCTCGTAAAGCAGAGCTGCGTTGCGCGCGTAGGTGCTAAGATCCGCAGCCCGTCCCGCACAGCGCGCAACGACCAGCTGCCAGAGCGACGGTGCATTGACATGCGTGAGCACACGTGCCGCGCCCGCAACAGCGCCGTAGACACGTACAAAGTCCGCGACAGTATCCGGCACAAGAATGTAGCCGATGCGCTCTCCCGGCAGGGAGAATGACTTGCTGTATGAGTAGCAGACAATCGTGTTGTCGTAGAGGTGCGGAATGCACGGCACGGTCAGCCCATCGTAGACAATCTCCCGATAGGGCTCATCTGCAATGATGAAAATCGGATGCCCGAACTCCCGCATCTTTGCTCTCAGCAGATCGGCTAAGCTCTGCAGTACGGACGCGCTGTATACTGCCCCGCTCGGATTGTTCGGCGAGTTAATGATGACCGCCTTCGTCTGCGGTGTAATGGAGGCCTCCATCGCGGCAATATCGATCTGAAAATCATCTGTTTTCGCGGGAACAACGACAAGTTTTCCTCCGCAGGCCTCGACAAAGACGCGGTACTCCGGAAAGAACGGGGCGACTGCAATAAACTCATCCCCCTCCTCTGCCAGCGCCTTCACCGTGATGGTCACTGATGCTGCAGCCCCCGCCGTAAGGAAGAGGTTCTTCCCGGAGACTTCCATGCCGAACCGCTTCTTCAGATCCGCGGCAAGTGCCTCACGCACTTGGGGCTTGCCTGGTGCAATCGTATAGCCGTGTACCTCCATCGGATCGCCGTGCTGGAGAATCTCGACAGCAGCCTCTCGGATGAAGTCCGGAGGGGGTACATTCGGATTGCCGAGGCTGAAGTCAAATACATTCTCAACGCCGACCTCTGCAGCACGCTTCTGTCCGTATTCAAAAATTGTGCGAATCGTAGACTTCTTCGTTCCCAGCGCATACATCTGCTCTGAAACCATAAACAGCACTTCCTTCCACCCTCATGAAAACAGGAATTATTCTAGCACAATGCACGGGACATTTCCAGTTTTCTACCGTATACAAAAATACCCCTGCACTTCAGTGCAGGGGTACGCAAAATCCTCAGGCGTTCCGCAGGAATACGTCGTAGCCTTTCTTCATCTCGTAGATGTCAGCCTTGCTTGTGACCTCCCACGGCGCATGCATGCTCATTACAGCGACGCCGTTGTCAATGACATCCATGCCGTAGCGCGCCATGATGTAGGCGATCGTTCCGCCGCCGCCGAGATCAACGCGGCCGAGCTCGGCGAGCTGATAGCTGACGTTGTTCTCGTCCATCATGCGGCGCAGCTGGCCGAGATACTCTGCACTCGCATCACTCGAACCGGACTTGCCGCGTGCGCCGGTGAATTTATTGAACACCATGCCGCGCCCGAGATAGGCGACGTTCTTCTTCTCAAACGCATCCGCATAGAGCCCATCGTAAGCGCTCGATACATCCGAGGAAAGCATCTTTGACTGCGCAAGCGTACGGCGCAGGGAAAGCTCCGTGTACTGCCCGCATGCCGAAAGGACCTCCGCCGTCATGTTCTCAAAGAAACGCGACTGCATGCCCGTTGCGCCGACGCTGCCGATCTCCTCCTTGTCGACGAGCAGGCAGCACGCCGTCCGGCGGGGCGCTTCCATCTCCAGCATAGAGCGAAGCGCCGTATAGGAGCAGACGCGGTCATCCTGCCCGTAGCCGAGCACCATGCTGCGGTCAAACCCAAGCTCCCGCGCCCGACCGGCGGGAACGAGCGTCAGTTCTGCCGACTGGAAATCCTCCTCGGCGATTCCGTACTGCTCCTTGAGGAGGGCCAGAATCCCCTCTTTCACGGACTCTTTGTCTCCCTTTTGGAGCGGGAGCCCGCCAATGAGGACATCGAGCTTCTCTCCTTCGATGACCTTCGCCGCTTTTTTCTCAAGCTGTTCCTGCGAGAGATGAACGAGCAGATCGGTCACGCAGAACACGGGATCATCCGGCTTTTCGCCAAGCGTGATCTCTGCCGCAGTGCCGTCCTTTTTCACCACAACGCCGTGCAGGGCAAGCGGAATCGTCACCCACTGGTACTTTTTGATCCCGCCGTAGTAATGCGTGTCAAAGTACGCAAGCCCGCCCTCCTCGTAGAGAGGATTCTGTTTGACATCGAGACGGCACGTATCAATGTGCGCACCGAGAATGTTCATCCCCTTCTCGAGCGGCTCCGTTCCGATGTGAAAAAGTACAAGGGCCTTCTTCATATTAACAGCATAGACTTTGTCTCCCGCCGCAAGCGGCGCGCCCGAGGCAATGATCTCCGCAAGATCGCGGTACCCCGCAGCCTGCGCCATGCGCACCGCCTCCATCACGCTCTCGCGCTCCGTCTTGCAGTCCGAGAGGAAATCAATATAGCCGCGTGCCAGTTCGTTTGCCGCTGCGCGCTCCTCTTCCGTGTATTTCAGCCAAACGGAATTTTTTTTGTCGTCACTCATTCTGGATCCTTTCCTATATTCCATGCATCGCGCAGAATCTGCACAAACGCCGCCCGCGCCTCCGCACGGTTGAACCGCTCGCGCAGCTCCGCGCTCCCGGGCAGTCCGCGCGTATACCACGCAGCATGCTTGCGCATCTCACGGATGCCGATGTACTCGCCTTTATAACCGATCAGGAGATCAAGATGGCGCAGGATCACCCGCGCACGCTCCGCGAGGGTCGGCGGAGGAAGCTCCTCGCCCGTCCGCAGCCAGTGAATCAGCTGCGGGAAAATCCACGGATTTCCCTGCGCCCCGCGCCCGATCATCACGGCGTCTGCTCCCGTAATATCCAGTGCACGCGCAAGGTCAGCAGGTCGGCGGATATCCCCGCTCACAATCACGGGGATCTGTACCGCACGCTTCACCTCTGCAATCGCCGCATAGTCCGCACTGCCGCTGTAAAACTGTTCCCGCGTACGCCCGTGCACCGCAACGGCATCCACGCCGGCAGCCTCTGCCATCCGTGCAATCTCCACAGCATTGCGCGAGGCATCATCCCAGCCAAGCCGCATCTTCACGGTAAAGGGCAGATTGGTCGCGCGGCGGATCGCCGTGAGGATCTCCTCCGCCTTCTTCGGCTCACGCATGAGCGCCGAGCCCTCGCCGTTCTTGACAACCTTCGGTGCAGGACAACCCATATTGAAGTCGAGAATATCCGCTGTGCCGACCTCCTCGATATAGGCGGCTGCCTCTGCGGCCATCGCAGCAGACTTGGCAAAGATCTGCATCGCGATCGGGCGCTCATCCGGCTCCGTCTGGAGCATCTTCATCGTATGCTCGTTGCGGTAATGAATGCCCTGGCTGCTCACCATCTCGGCAAATGCCAGGGGACAGCCCATATTGCGCGCAATGACGCGGTAGGCTGTATCCGTCACCCCCGCCATCGGCGCAAGAAAAACAGGCGCATCAAAGGTAAATGCACCGAGCTTCATCGGCCTCACGGCTGATTCCGCTCGTAGATCACGCGCAGACCGGTCAGGGTGAGGAAGTGATCGACCTTGTCGATCGTCTTGGATTCTTTTGCCACCATACGTGCAAAACCGCCCGTTGCAATGACCTTCATCTCCTTGTTCAGCTCCGCCTTGATGCGGCGCACGATCTCATCGAGCTGCCCGACATAGCCATAGATAATGCCTGCCTGCATGCCCTGTATTGTACTGCGGCAGACCACGGTCTTCGGCGGTACCAGTTCGATGCGGGGCAGCTGCGCCGCACGCTGAAAGAGTGCCTCGGCGCTCGAGCCGAGCCCCGGCGCAATGACACCGCCGTCAAAGTCGCCGTTCTCCGCCACAATATCAAACGTTGTTGCCGTGCCGATGTCGATGACGATGAGCGGGCCGCCGTACTGCTCATATGCGCCGATGACATTCACAATGCGGTCAGCACCGATGGAACGCGGATTTTCATAGTTCAGACGGATGCCGGTGCGAATGCCCGGACCAACGATGAGAGGGCGGATGTGGAAATAACGCTCGCACATCTTGCGCAGGGGAACGACGAGAGGCGGCACAACCGACGAGATGATAATGGCCTCAATATCCGCCATGCGAAGGCCCTGATAGTGAAACAATTCATTGATCAGAATGCCGTACTCATCGCCCGTCTTCTGACGATCGGTCGATATGCGCCAATGCCGCAGCAGTTTTCGCCCGTCATAGGCACCCATAACAATATTGCTGTTTCCGATGTCCAGTACTAGCAGCAAGTTCTTTCCTCCATACTATTTCTTCGGGCGGATGGATACATCCCCCGCCAACACACGTCTCTGTCCCTCTTCCGTGTCGATCAGGAGGGCTCCCTCGGCGTCAATATCCGCTGCCGTCCCCTCGAATGTCTCTCCGCCGGGACCGAGCACCCGCACCTGCTGACCGAGCGTTACGGCATATTTCTTCCACGCCGCAAGCACAGGTGCAAAGCCCGCGCGCTGCACATCGGCATAGAGCACATCCAGCGCCCGCAGGAGTTCCTGCAGGAATGCAACACGCGACAGCGGCTCTCCCTTCATCTGCATGAGCGACGTTGCAATCGGACGCAGTTCCTCCGGGAAATCCTCCTCTGCAATGTTTACATTGATGCCGATGCCGATCACGATGTAGTTCACGCGGTCCATTTCCGCGCTCATCTCCGTGAGAATGCCCACGAGCTTGCGTCCGTCATGCAGGATGTCATTCGGCCACTTGATCGCGGCACGCAGGCCGAACTTCTCCATTGCCTGCGCAACGGCAACTGCGGCCATCAATGTACACTTCGGTGCCTCCTGCGGCAAAAAATCCGGACGCAGCAGAATGCTCACCCAGATTCCCTTGCCGGGCGGCGAGAAAAATGTGCGCTCCATGCGTCCGCGTCCGCTGCCCTGTGTATCCGCCACAACAACGGTACCATTCTCAGCCCCCTGACGCGCCAGTTCCTTTAGGACAATATTCGTGGAATCGACCGCATCATAGCAGATGATCTCTCGTCCCACCAGTTTGGTCTGAAGGCCCTTTACAATCTCCGGTTCAATCAGACGATCCGGTGCAGAGCGCAGGATATAGCCGCTGCGCGGCGCGCTCGAAATATCATAGCCCGCATCCCGCAGCGCCGCAATCTTCTTCCAGACGGCTGCCCGCGTCACGCCGAGCTGCTCCGCCATCTTCTCGCCCGATACATATCCGCCTGCCGCGCGCAGGAGCTCCAGCACATCACTCCGCATTCTATGCCTCCCAATTGAAAAGCCGTTATCCGCCACATTATAGCGCAGATAACGACTCTATGCCACAAAAATTTATAGAAAAATAGAACCGACTGCGTCTATTCGCACTGTACGCGAACAAGCCACTGGAACGTATCCAGATCTTCGGGGTCCACATGAACACTGCGGAGCGAAAGAATTTCCTCGCGAAATCTCTTCCAGTCCTCCTCAATGGGAAGTTTCTTCGAGCGCATCTCATCAATGATAAGATCTGCCTCCTCAAACAGCTTGATGATCTCATATTTTGTAAAGAAGCGAAAATGTGTACGGTCAAGCAGTCCGGAGTCCTCATATGTCCAGCGGCCGGAAAGGACCCCATGGACATTGCTGATGTGCGCCACGTTCGGGATGCTCGCGACAATCGAACCTCCAGGTGCCAACAGTTCGCGCAGACGCCGAATCGCCGTCCACGGATCCAGCAGATGTTCGATCACATCTCCCATGATGATGTAGTCAAACCGCTCGGGGATCTCTGCCGGAGCCAGGCGTTCCACATCCATATTCATAATCTTGACAAATGGGGCTGCAGCCGCGGCAGCATTTTCATTCAATTCCACTCCGTAGAGCTGCGCCGATGGGTTTCGCACGCCAATCTCTCTCAGTGTTATTCCGCATGCACATCCAATTTCAAGAACGCGCAGTCCCTTGCGTGTCAAATCCATCATCGCCAAAAGATCGAGACGCACATGGAGGGAGTAGTCGAGCGAAATTCCCCATTTCGCTTGAAAGTATGAACGCTCGCCTTGGCGCACCTTTTCATACTGCTCCATCAGCCCTTGATGAATACTGTCATTGTGGTGGACATATGTGCCGGTCAGCACACCAATTCCAAAACCGCCTCTTGTCATTCGTATTGTATAATCATACGCCGCAAGTGCCGGCACAGTATAAGCCTCATCCAGGAAACCGGCCGCCTCAGCAGCGTCCCGACGCACCATGAATGCAAACATCTCCGAGACAATCAGCGGAAGTTTCTTTCCTCCCTCCCGCATTCGGATTTCTTCCGCCGCAGCGGCAAACTCCTCCCATGAGCGATATTCCTGATCCAGAGGATAACTCACCCAAGCATAGGTGCGGGGAGCAACTGCACAAACAGCGGCAGTCGCAGGATCCGCAATCAACGCGTCCAGCATATCCTCCACCGTATGGGAGGCAAGCAGGACATCGGCGTGGAGAAACAGGATCACCTCGCCGGCAGCAGCGCGTATGCCCGTATTCATTGCGTGGGAAAAACCGCGGTGCTCCTCGCTGCGCAGGATCTGAACATCGTCGCCTGCCTCCTGTAGCGCAATGCGCTCAGCATCCGCCGATCCATCATCGACAATGATGACCTCATACGGCAGGAAGACCGTTTTCCGTATCGTTAAGAGACAGTAATTCAACTGTTCCTTCATGTTATAAACAGGGATAATAATACTCAGCTTTGCCAAAAGGGAACACCGCCCTCGTTAAGAATCAAGTTTTCTTATATTCCAGATGGATAAGTCTCTTTCATTCAGTAGGTATTGAACGAAGGATTCTTATCATATAATCAATCTTACCGTCTGTCATTCCGGGATACACCCCAACCCAGAACGTGTCACGCATAATTCGGTCTGTGTTGGAGAGGTCCCCCACAATGCGGTATCCTTTGCCGCTGCGGCGGAGATGATCAAAACAAGGGTGTTTGGTAAGATTTCCTGCAAAAAGCATACGCGTCTGAATGCCATGCGATTCGATAAAGCGAACAACGTCGGCGCGCTGAATACCTTCCTTACACGTGAGAGTAAAGCCAAACCAACTGGGATTAGCATTTGGACAAGCCTCCGGCAAAATAAAGCACTCCTGAAGATCTTGCAGGCCATCCCGCAGTTTCTGGAAATTTTCTCGGCGTCGAGTGACAAATGCCGGCAGTTTTTTTAGCTGAGCAACACCAACAGCGGCCTGCATATCAGTCACCTTTAAATTATAGCCGAAATGAGAATACACGTATTTATGGTCATAACCCAGAGGCAATTCTCCGTACTGACGGTCAAAACGATGCCCGCACAGATTATCCTGTCCCGGAGGACACATACAGTCTCGTCCCCAATCTCTTAGCGAAACAATGATCCTCGCCAGCTTTGGATCATTGGTATAGACCGCGCCGCCCTCTCCCATTGTCATATGATGCGGCGGATAAAAGCTGGATGTGCCAATGTCGCCGATTGTCCCGGTTTGTTTCACAACACCATTTATTACATATTCAGCCCCCAAAGCATCACAATTATCCTCGATCAGCCATAAATCGTGTTGATCACAAAACGTTTTCACAGCATGAAGATCAAATGGGTTGCCAAGCGTATGCGCAATCATAACAGCCTTCGTACGAGGCGACAGCGCCTCTTCAAGCCGGGTAGCATCAATATTGTACTGTGGAATTGCAACATCTACAAAAACAGGAATTGCTCCATATTGAACAATGGGAGCAACCGTTGTTGGAAAGCCTGCAGCAACCGTAATCACTTCATCCCCGCGTTGGATCATCCGATCTCCGAGCAGGGGCGATGTCAGCGTCATAAATGCCAAAAGATTTGCGGATGAACCCGAATTCACCAACGCCGCATAACGCACATTCAAATATTTCGCAAACTCTCGTTCAAACTCCTGCGTATAACGTCCGGCCGTAAGCCAGAAGTCAAGCGCACTGTCTACGAGATTTTCAATCTCTTCGTGATCATAAACCCTACCCGCGTAAGATATGCGCTCTCCTTGGCAGAAGGCATCATTGTCTGTCTGACAGTGATATTTCTCTGCATACATATGAACCAGATCGCGTATCTGCTGCCGCAGATTCTGTTCGCTCACTTCCATCCCCGTGCTCCCTATTCCCACAGCTTCCATGGCGCATGCCCTGTCTCCCAGCGCTCTTCCAGCCGAATCTTATCGCGCTGCGTGTCCATACACTGCCAAAATCCCGCATGCTTGTATGCGTGAAGACCGCCTGCGCGCGCAATCGTCTCAAGCGGCTCCGTCTCAAAGACACATTCATCATCGTCGCGCAGATATCCAAAGACTGAGGGGTCAATCACCATAAAACCGCCGTTGATCCATCCGCCGTCTTCTTTTGCCTTTTCGACAAAGCGGCTGATCTCATTTGTGCCGGATTCGATATCCAGCACACCGAATCTTCCGCCCGGCTGGATTGCCGTCATCGTCACTACGGCCCGTCCCTTCTTTGTCTCATGTGCCGCAACAAGAGCATTCAGATTGACGTCGCTCACCCCATCACCATAGGTCAGAAGGAACGGCTCATCTCCTATGTATTTTTGGATGCGTTTGATGCGGCATCCCGTCTGTGCCTTCAGCCCCGTATCCACGAGCGTCACCTTCCACGGCTCCGAAACGTTGTTGTGCACCGTCATACTGTTTCCCTGCGTGAAGTCAAAGGTAACATCCGATGTGTGCAGATAATAATCGGCAAAATATTCCTTGATCATATATCCCTTGTAGCCCAGACAGATGATAAACTCGTGGAAGCCGTAGTACGAATAGATCTTCATAATATGCCAAAGGATCGGCTTTCCCCCGATCTCAATCATGGGCTTCGGCCGAAGTGCAGATTCCTCGCTGATCCGTGTGCCAAGTCCGCCCGCTAAGATAACAACTTTCATGCCTCTGCTCCCTTCGACATAGCCTGCTCACACAGCAGCAACAGCTTTCTCTACATCAGTTCCCTATGTTTTCGCTCCCAGCCCGGCAAAATCCTGCCGCCCCGCCAGGGAATCATGACTTCTCGTTCACGATAGGGCCGTCCTCCCCAATCAACGGGCATCTTCTCCCCGCACAGCTGTTCATAGCGGCGGATGAATTCGCGCAGCGTCACGCTGTCACCGGAGGAAATGACGTAATCGCCGCAGAGATCCGATCTCCCCTCCATCAGATACGTTCCAGCCAGCACAAATGCTTGTGCCGCATCTTCCGCATGGACAAAATCCACGTGCTGTTCTCCGGGAGAGAGCGCCAGACGTTTTCCCTCAGCCGCAAGCTTCCGCAAAATTGCCAGCAGCTTATTCCTGCGGTCATCTTCTCCATAGGTATCAAACAATGTCAGACTGATCGCCTGCAGCCCCCTGGCCGCAGTATAGAATTTGACGATCGCATCAAACGCTTCTTTTGATGCCGCATATAAATTTACCGGTTCGTACGAATCATCGCGGTAGTGCTGCCATGAGGAACGTGCGTAGACAAAATTGTGCACATTGTTCTGAGCCATTGCATCGAGCAGCTTTGTCCCGAATGTGACATTGCCCGTGATCAGCGTGTCAATTTCATCGTAGGTATGAACTGTCGTATAATGTGCAGCAAGATGGAAAACGACATCTGGAGCAGCACTCTGCACAACCTTCGGCAAATCCATACAATCCGCATCATAAAAATCGATCTGCTCACGCAAAGACGCCGGGAGCAGATCAATCCGCGAGGACGTGCGCACAATAGCGGCGACATGCCATCCGCCTGCAAGCAAACGGCGTGCCGTATATCCGCCCAAAAATCCCGTGACTCCTGTAAGCAATGCCCTGCGCTTCATCTGCACACCCTCCATGGTTATCAATCGCCGCAAAACAGTTCCTTCCATCGCCTCAGCTGCGCATCCGCAGGAAACACTCGGCAGAAGTGCGGCAGCGAGCTCTTGCTCTGCTCCCTGAGAATGGGCGGCAATTCGTGGGGCACAGGCTCCTGCGGCATAAAAATCGAATACAGATCATCCGGCAGCCCATGCAGGAAAAACTCATGCGGCGTACGCCCAAGGGCCCCATGAAAATCACAGCAGCGCCGCTTCTCTCGGAGGACTTCATCGTATATGCTGTGCAGCTGTGCCGCCGTACGCTCCACAGCAAAATCCCGCAGAACTCTCTGCCGTGCCGCCCTTCCCATGCGGCACCGTTCCGCAGGATGCTCATAGAGATATGCGAGTGCTCTTCCATAATCCTCTTTCCCCTTGACGAGCAATCCCGTTTCATTATTTTCGATAAGGTACCGCTCCGCACACTGATCGAACGCAATGACAGGAACCTCTGCCGCCATCGCCTCGAGGAGCGCGTTCTCCGTCGTTCCGAAATGCCGCGGACTCAGCAGGTAGCCGAATACATCCATCTGCGCCAGTTCCGCGTTCACATCACTCACATAGTCAATAAAACGGAATTTCTCCGCGATGCCAAACGTCTCTGCCTCCGCACGAATCTGCGCTGCATTCGTCTGATCCCCCACAAGCACAAATTCAATGCCCGGAATATGCGACACACGCGCACAGTATGCCACAAAATCCGGATGCAGCTTCGCATAGGACTGTGTTCCGATGTATCCGACGACAAAACGCCGATCCCTCACCCGCTCCTCACGCGGACAAATCGCAGCAAAACCGCCCGAGCTGTGCACGACCGCCGTATGTTTTTGCGCCCATACACGCTCTTCCTCACTCCAATACGGATTATCAAGCGAATAGGGCGAGGTGAAGATAAATCGCTGCGGCACACGCAGGAATTCCGCAGGAATATATGGATACCAACAACCGGATACGTGTGCCCAGATGGTCAGATTCATCTCGATCTTCGGAAAATCTGCCAGAAACGCCGCCATGCGCGGATGGTGCCACCATTCGATCTGAACAAGATCGGCAGAACGCATGGCTGCCAGCACTTCCTGCTCTCCCGCACCGCAGAGGATCTCTACACCGTCTGCACGGCATGCATCGATGAAGTTCGTTTTCTCCGGCGGCTCGAGCAGGAGGATACGATGACGCCACCCTGCCCTCGTTCGTGCAGCATATGCAGCGACCCCGGAGAGCACCTTGCCCACGCCGCCGCCCATATGCGTTGTGATATGCAGTACCTCAGGCATAGTGAGCTCCTTTATGCGAACGGGCTGACAAAATCGGCAAGAGCGGGGAACGACTGATCCCGTTCCGACAGAATAGGGTGCTCGACATCCCACGGGATTCCCGCCGTATCCCAGCGAATTCCAGCATCACAGGCGGGCGCATAGACACTTGTCACCTGATACAGCATCAGCGCCGTGCTGCTGCGTGTATAAAATCCGTGTGCCATTCCCTTTGGGATATAAAGCATTGTTCCCTCGGAGGATTTCAGATGAAAAAGTGCATACTTTCCATAGGTAGGCGAAGATCTCCGCAGATCCACAACAGCATCCGTCACTTCCCCCTCCGCACAGCAGACAATTTTTTCATGGTCCATCGGCGGCGTCTGGAAGTGAAGCCCGCGCAGAACGCCGCGCCGCGAGACGGAGAAGTATTCCTCCGCAAAGGATGTCGGCAGTCCCAGTCCGCGAAACGTATCGATATGAAACGTCTTGATGAATGTACCGCGGCTGTCCTCCCGCACAATCGGCAGAATTCGCAGACAGCCTTTTAAATCCGTTTCCTGCACCGTAAACATGGACACGCCTCCTCATACGCGCATGATGGTACGCAGACCGAGCACAGCCTCCACAGAGCTGCCCATACGCCTCTCGAAATCGTCCTTCATCGAAAACAGTTTCCGCCAGCGCGGCAGACTCGTCTCATCCACGCCATAGCGAAGCATGATGTCCATCATCCTCCGCTCGATCGCCACGATCCCCTCACTCGTTGCCATTGCATCACACAATTGGATCAGCCGATCGTATCCCGTATACGTCCGTGCACGCAGAAAATCATCCAAAAATGCATAGTCCTCTGCCGTGAGATCCCAGCCCCCATTCACCGCCGTAATCTCCTGCACGGGGAAGGAATGGGTCAGGCAGATCTCTGCCGCCTCCCCATCACCTTCCGCAAGAAGGAAGCGATAGCCCTGAATCGCATGGTTCATCCCCATCTCGCCGAATCTGCGTCCAATGTCGTGCAGCACCCCGAGAACGAAGGCACGCTCCGCATCCATATCACCGATTCGGGCGGCCATCCGCTCTGCTGCCGTCCCGGCAGCAAGGGAATGGGCAATCCATCCGCCGTTATTCAGCGCACGTGCCTCATCGAGATACATGAGCGCCTGTGCTCTCGTGATCTTCACCGTCATCTTCCTTTCAACAGGATGCCGCCGGTTTTCAAAGTGCGTAGAGCACGGACTCCCCGCTCGTCACGCTGTGATGGCGAAAATAAAAACGGTAGCCGCTGTAAAATGACCGAATCAGCAGCGGAATGCGGATGTAGTCCTCGATGCTGTGATAGACACAAACGGCAAGTTTTGGATGATGCTCACGTATCATCTGTTCTGCGCCAAGAAGCGCATTGTACTCTGCCCCCTCTATGTCCATCTTGATGAGCGTGGGCGATTCCGTCAGTACGGCATCGAGCGGCATTGCCCGAATCACATCGCCCTGTGCATCCGCTCCGGTCTCCAGCCGCGACGCCGAGGGGGTCGCCTGGTTCCCGCTGAACATGAGCTGCGCCTCCTCGTCCCAGAGCGCATAGGGGTAGAGTACAACCTGCGGGCAGTCCGAATACTTTTCTCGAAGCAGCCCACAGCTCTGTGCATCCGGTTCAAAAGCATGCACACGGATACGGGGGTTCATCGCAAGAGCCTTGTCAATCTCCTCACCGCCGCACACACCCGCATCTACGAACACCTCATCATCATCAAGAGAGGGAATTACGTCATTGGAAAAATACTGATCGGTCTCAGCAAGTGAAAAATCCACAGGCCGGCCGCACATCATATTGTCAATCAGGCGACGGTAGAGCTGCCGCGATTTTTCATCAGCAAACATGGTGCTGATTTCCTCGATATCCCGCCTGTGCTCCGTAAAGTAATGCGCGGCATCCAGCTGAACAGCAGAGCATATCTTCGCTCGGACCGCCTGCTGTTCAAGCTGCGATACAATTTGCAGCAGATTGATGCCCGTCGCTCCGATGACAATTGCAAGAGGCCTTCCCTTTAAGTAATACACACGGCTAAGCTCGAATACTTTTTCAGATGACTGTACAGGAATTCCATCCATCTCTGTGCCCTGCTTATGTGCAGCATTATCGCACCAAAAAAGCGGATCTTGCAGGCATTTCTGCGCAACGCAGTATTTTTGATAAAAGGCCTGCGCAACACGCCCCGTTCCCCAGAGCACATAATCTATGCCGCGCAAATCGGAAAAAGTATCTACATCATCAGCGTACAAGAGCCTCGCCCTCCCCAATCGCCCAAATCAAGTCCGATATGTTGATGCAGCGGTCCTCCACCGCGCCCCGTTCACCGCCTGCCCATCAATTCTTCTCGCTCTCATAAATATATCTAATTCTCCCTATCGGATCACACCGCGTTCCATAAGGATGGCGGCATCCCCATCGAGGATATCCTCCTCGAACATTGCGTATTGGTACTGTCTGCACTTGGCACAGACCGAATATTTTTCTTTCTGAAACGCGAGCTGTGCGCGTCGGAATGCCTCCGTCTTCCTGCCCTGCCAGATCGCACGCATGGATTCTTTTGCAAGATCCCCCAATATATACGGCGTCTCCATCGAGCAGCACGGAACAATCATCCCGTCGGGATTCAGCTGCATCATGTAGAAGGGCTGCGGACAGACAGCGGCGCTCCCGACAGCTGCACCATTCTGCGTCACCTCTGCAGCGCCTCCAAGCACATCATAGTCAATCTGCGGCACAGCGGGGATGAGATGTTCCACAGCGATAAAGTCCGATATGTCGCCGAATGTCTCCAAGAACAGTTCTTCCTCGCCTTCTTTGAGAGCACAGTCGATGATCTTCACATAGATCTTCGTCCTGCCGCGATGCTCGTAAAAAAACCGGATTTTTTCAACCAGTTCATGAAAGACGCCGCGGCGGCGCGTATGGGCATATGCCTCGTCATCAAGTCCCTGGATCGAGATGCGGATGCGGCCAAGGTTCGCCGCAATCAGCGCACGCGAAAGTTCCTCTGTAAGCGCAAGCCCGTTTGTCACAATGTCAATCGTATCAGCAACGCCGCGCTCTGCCGCATAGGCGACCATGTCGGCAATGCGCGGATGAAGCAGAGGCTCCCCCGTCCCGGCAAAGCGCAGCATCTTCAAAGGACGCGGAAACTCTGCGAGTCCGTCGATGCATGTTTCGTAGAGGCCATAGTCGAGCATGACCTTGCCCGCGACAAAGCCGCGCTGCTCTGCCGGAACGGAGTGAATACAGTACGCACAGGCAAGATTGCAGCCATAGACGGGAAAAATCTGCACAGAGAAGGGCGTATCCAGAGGCAGCACGTCGGCAAGCCGTGTGCGTTTTCCGCCGGGTGTCTGCCCGTCGATACGCTGCGCCCTCATCTCCGTAACTCCTCGATGCGTGCGAGGATCGCATCCGCATCGTCGTCGAGGTGATCCTCAGGGTGTGCGACATCGTTCGCCGCGCAGCAGATCGCGCAGCGTTTGTTCTCGCTGCGCCGTCCCTCAAGCTGCATTCGCCAGAATTCGTGCATCTGCTCACTGTGCCACATATCGAGAATCCGGCCATTGTGCACATTGCCGAGCACGATGGGCTTGTAGATCGTATCGCACGGCTCAACGTCGCCGTTCGGGAAGACACCGAGCATGTAGAACGCGAGCGGACAGACCTGATAGATGCGATCGGTCTTGACGCCGTTGCGGTCGGTCTCAATCACCATATCCTTCGTCATCTCAACGCCGTCGTAGGCGGGCAGCATATGCTCGATGTACATGCGGTCCGTGCAGTCTCCGAAGAGCTGATAGAACTTCTCCTCCTCCCCCTCGTCCAAGGCGACATCCATCACCTTGAGAAAGAGATTCGTCGATTTCTTGTGCGCATAGAAATATCGAATGTTTGCGACAAACTCATCGAAATCCACCTTTGCACGGCAAATGTCCTCGTATTTCTGCGAGGACATCCCCTGCAGAGAGACGCGCAGTGTATCCAGCCCCGCATCAATGAGTGCGTCGGCAAGGGCGGGACGCAGCAGGGAGGCATTCGAGATGATCTCTATGCGCTCAGCAACATCTTTTTCCTTTGCGATGCGCACCATATCCGCAATATGCGGATTGAGCAGAGGTTCCCCCTGCCCCGTGAGCGAGAGCATCTTGAGTTTCTGCGGAAACTCTGCGAGCTGTTCGATGGTCTTTTCGTACGTCTCCATTGTCATGTGCTCGGGCGTGAAGTCATACTGCTTCTTCATCTCGGCAAAGCCAAGCGAATGCCCGCAGTAGGCGCATTTGAAGTTGCAGAACGTCGTCGGAAAGACGAATGCGCTGTACGGTGCCGCAAGCGGGAGGACGGAGGCGAGCTGGACGCGTTCCGTTCCATAGATTGGCTTGATTTCGGATGCCATAGTCCCTCCCCTAGTCTGCAAAGAGCGGCAGCAGACGTTCTGCATCATCATCCAGCTGCTCCATCGGATTATTGATCGCATTGAAGCAGGTGCATGTCGCGCAGTCTGGAATCTGGTCCTTTTCCTTCTTCAGCATCTTGCGCAGGAAGCCCCTGCGGCGGCTGCCGTTCCAGATCTCCATGAGCGTATGCTCCTTCGCATTCCCCATGGAGAGGTTCTTGCCCAGTCCGGGTACGGGGCAGGGGAAAATGTCCCCTTCGCAGCCGATCTGCATGAAGTAAAACGATTGCGCACAGACCTTGCGGTTCACGTCAAGTTCTTCGCCATAGAAGTTTTTCGTGCCGTCGACGATCTCACGCAGCCCGTCCATCTGCTGCTGCATGACGACGAGATGCTCAATGTAGATGCGGTCAGCAAAGGGGCTGAAAATCTCGAAGAACTTTTCCTCGTTCTCCTTCGTCTTCAGCGTCGCGTCAATCGCCTTGATATAAATCTGAACATTCCCCTTGTGCTCGTAGAGGTATTTCAGATTCTCGAGATAGCGTTCAAAGTCGATGCGGATGCCGCAAGTTTCCTCGTAACCCGCCGCATCAAGCCCCTGTACGGAGATATTGATGTTCGTAATGCCCGCTGTGACAAGCGCACGGCTCTTCTCCGGCGTCAAGAGGAGACCGTTTGTGATAATCTCGACGCGCCCCGCAATGCCCGCCTCGACAACCATGCGGATGTATTCGGGCAGATGGGGATTCATCAGCGGTTCTCCGAGTCCCGAGAAGACAATGCGCTTGATACCGTCATGCGGGAATTCCTTCAGTTCACGAATGATTTTCTCGAAAAATGCTTCGTCCATATGCTGCTCACGGTGCCCGAGCGCACGGAACTCCCCGCCTGCCTCATCTCGTGTGGAGTGTATGCAGTAGAAACACTTGAAATTGCAGTATTTCGTCTGCTCAATATAAACGGTGAACGGGGCGGCCAACGGGATAACCTCCGCAAGCTTCTTTCTCTTGGTATCGTAGTTTGGCTTGATCTCTGCCATTGCTCTCCTCTCTCCTAGCGGCTCCCTTCGCCGCGGGGTTATGGAACGGCATACACGACCGTTTCCAATCCCATAAATTGATAGTTGCGTATGTAGAGCCGATAGCCCTCGTAGAGTTCCTTAATCTGCAAGGGAATCGACCACAGATGCGAAATGTCGTGATAGACGCAGACGGCAAGCTGCGGATGATACTGACGGATCATCTCTGCTGCCCCCGCAAGCGCGCGCGGCTCCATGCCCTCGATGTCCATCTTGATCATCGTTGGTGCAAATCCGCGCAGTACGCCGTCCAGAGGTGCACAGGAAAGGACTGTTGTTCCGGTCGGATCCGCCTTTGCTGCGGAGCGGCCGTCGGAAACTGCCGTAAACCGCAGCTGTTCATAGCAATCGGATGCGCCGAGCGGGAGGATGTGTGCCTCCTGAATCCCTGTTTGTTCCCGAATGTACGTCTGAATCCCCGCACAGAGATCGCCCTGCGGTTCAAACGCAGCATATGCCTCGATATCCATACCGCTTTGCAGCACGCTGCGCAGGGTGTCGCCGTCATATGCACCGCAGTCGATAAAACGCCGATAATCCATTCGCTCCGGAACATCTGCCGCAAGATACTGCCCCTCCAAGGGGAGCGGCAGGGGAAACTGTGTAACATCGTGTGCGTGATGCGCAGTGAGTGCCGTAAGGAAGAAGGTGCGCTCTTCCTCGGTCGAAAAAAGCTCATACGCAGCCCGTATCTGCCGTTCATCACGCAGGAGATTGGCCGGATCGTAGGAGCCGATAAACATATGCGCGAGGAATGCGCGGCTCTCGAGGGCCTGCCAGTTGATCTCATGCAGGGCATAGATATGCTGAAACCCAACGCTCTCAAGTATCCGGCGTATCTCCCTATCCTGCGTTCGCCCGAACAGCCCTGCCAAAATCACAGCGGCATCGCGATACTGCGGCATCAGCTCTGCTGTGTCCACGGAAAAGACCGGCGCAGGCGCACTGCATCGGGACGCATTCCGATCGATAAAGCCGAGCGGCTGAATGTGATTTTCCACGAGGCAGTAATAGAGCTTTTTCCCGAGATTGCCCGCACCGTAGAGGAGGATGGGCTGCGTCCGAAAATCGGAAAAACCGCCTGCTTCCAAGCGGATATGAAGGGACGCAAAAAAATCTTCCAGCGGCTGCATTTCCACAGACGTCTTCATACGTTCTTCCTTAAAACAACGGCATACTGCATCATGAGTGCATCAAAATTCTGCTCGGAGAAGATCTCCCGCACGCGCGGATTGGTCTGATACTCCTCCATCGCACGCAGCTGTAAAAAAAAGAACTCTCTGGCCTCGTATGCCTCTTCCATATACGGTGAAACGATCATATCATAGGGCAGTTTCTGCAGTTCCGCTTCAAGTTCCTGTATTCCGTACATCAAGGGGGCTGGGGGGCTTTGCAAAGCATCTGCAATCGCCTGCAGCTTATACGGGACATCATAATTGCGCATCTTAAACACGAGCGCACCATCCTCGGTCAGATGCTCTGCGGCAGATGTTATAACCCCAACGGGATCCTCATAGCGGTCAATATATTCCCCGATGATGATATAGTCATATGCTGTATTTCCTATTTTACGAGGCATTCGGTCGATGTCTCCGCAGAACACGCCGCCATCACAAAACAACGAAAGATCCTGCCAGTACTTCGCCTCCGTCATATATGCAGAGAGCTGTGTATTCTCCATCCCATGTTCTCTCAGCGTGTTTCGTATTTCGAGAAGCGGCGTGCCGCAGCGCACATCAATCCCCAGTACGCGGGCATTTTCTCTCATCTCCGCCTCTTTAAAGAGCATATAACGCATATGGAGTTCAAAATTGACTACATCATCCCATGCATCCACGCCGTATTTACGATGAAACAGAGCACGCCCCTTCTCAAGATTATTTTCGTGTTCCTGCGGATTCACACCGACCACGGTGCTGCCCTCGTGATGCACAAATACATCTCCGCATAGAACAGTACGATAACCGAGCCGACGGTAGGCAAAAGAAATATCATCATCTGCAAAATCATAGATGAAAGCATAGTCCGCCTCGTAGCATTCACGGAGGGCGGTGCGAATCACGCAGGCCGTCGGGATAAGGCGCAGTCGATCACGCCATTTGCGCGGGTCGGACATGTTGAACACCGCGGCCTTCTCCTGCATATCTGCAAAATCAGAATAGCCCAAATCAATGCTCTGGTTGTTTGACACATGATCTGCCATGGGTACAACAAACCCGATCCGTTCATCGGACTCCATACAGATGAGCATATTCCTCAGCCAGTTTTTCGTCACAAGAACATCATTCGGCAGCCCGACAAAATACTTCCCACGCAGGAATCGACCGTGGGTTGCATTTTTGGAAGCAATATAGCCGTAAAAGGCGCCTATATTTTTTGTAATACGATAGATACGCTTGCGCGGGTGGTTCAGGCTTTTAAAATATTCAAACGTCCCATCCGAAGAGCCATTATCCACGAGGATAAGTTCATAGTCAATATCACTCGTATATGCAAAGAGTGCTTCAATCGCAGGCTTCGTATAGTCATCCAGATGATTATATGCTTGAAAATAGATGCTGACATAGGGATCATCGGGTTCCCTGATGCTCGCAAGACTCTTTTCCCGATTTACATAGAGATCCATGATATCGCCGTAGACAATCGGCTCCCGTTTATCTGAGTCAATCAGAGTAATTTCCGTCTGCGTCCCAACCACAATGCATCCCCCCTCTTCCATCCGTCATCGAATACTGAGAACAACGACATCCCCTGTCAGCAGACGGTGAATCTGCTCACTCTCCTCCGTTCCCGCTCCCAAAACGTTTTCCGTCATCCGGATAAAGGACTCGCTTTCAAAAAAATGCGTGTGCGTCACATAACCAATCCGCACTGCAGGCTCCGAGAATTCCCGTTCCAGCTCCTTGATAAGACGTACAACAGGATATAGGCGTCCCCCATCAATCGGTAAAATTGCATTATATACGAACAGCGGAACATCATTCGGCAAACTCTCCATCGTGTGCTCAAAGCTGTTGTAGTTGATGAGTGAAGCATAGATGAATCCGTGTGGCCGCAGATGGGCATGACACACTTGAAAGAAGGGAATGATACGGCAGATCGGCAGATGGTTGAGCGGAGCTCCGACCACAATCATATCATAATGCTCGCTCAGCTGCTCCGAAAGGCGATCCAATGTATCCATCTCCCGCACAGAGTCTGCCATATAGCGTACGTCCGGCAGATAACGCGCATCTGTCACAACAGCGTCGATGGTGACCGACTGTCGGCGTTTGCGGAAGAAATTGCGGATGCTGAGCAGCCCCTCGCCGAACATCGGCTCAATGACGAGCACACGTACCGGCGATCCGCCAGTCGGGGGCTCCCCCATCAACACATCAAGAAAATGCAGACGCCCGCGCGACTCCCACGGATCGACCTTCCACTTTTCACGAAACACGGGCCGCATAGAGACGATCGTTTTATAATTCCCCTGCTTGGAACGTACTTCATTTAAGGTCATCCCGCCAAAATGATGAATGAAGGTATCTTTTGCGAGAATCTGGCGAAAACCGGAGCGGCGCAGCATCGCAGAAAAATCATCATCTTCAAAGTCACACATGACATAACGATAATCTGCACGAATCTCCGGCATATCAAAGAGATTCGGAACAACGCTCACAAACGGCATCAGAACAGCCCGCTCCTCCCAAAGAAGCGGGTTCGACACATTATGGCCTGCTGCAAACGCCTCCATAGCTCCCATATCTTCAAATGTATTCTCATAGTCTACGGGAATGCCCTGCACATTTGAGATGCAGTCCTCATTGCAGGTAGGCACAACCCAGAATACATCTTTTTCCGCATGATGAACGGCAAGCAGATTCTCCAGCCAATTCTCTGTTGCAACAGCATCATTGGAGAAATAGACAATGTATTCCCCCTCGACAATGTGGCGGGCGATACCCCAGCCGAGATGGTTGTATACGTTATACTTCAAATTAATCTTTTTATCGTGCGGAAGACTATTGAAATATACCTCCGTCTCATCGGATGAGCCGTCATTGATCGTAATCAGCTCAATATCGCCGCGCGAAAAATCCGTATAGCGAAAGAGGCTCTCGATGGCACAGCGGGAGAACTCGACTTTATTATAAGCAGGCACAATGATTGAGACGCGGTATTTGAAATCCGTTCGGCGCGTACGCACGCGTGCTGCCTCGAAGGCCGCAAGTGTATGGGCCAAGTATTCCTGTTCTTTTTCCGGATGCTGCAATATGTTGTATTCCAGATCCAGCTGATACCTCAAATCCAAAAAGAGCGGACGCATTTCATAAGAGAAACATCTGCGCGCCTCATCTGCTGTCTCGGCAGTACGTACTTTCTGCGCCGAATGCGCCGCATTCAAGGCATAACGGCGGCATTTCTCGATGAGAGTTCCCTCTTCACGCGACAAATATTCTGCGATTCCATCCATTGCTGCAGTGAACTCCGTCAGAATCTGCTGCGATGTCTCTGTCCGTTCATTGCCCTCATGCAAAGCCGCACCAATATAACTGACCGCTTCCTGCGCCGCTTCCATGATCTCTTCATACCACCGCATATGATTCCTCTTTTCGCATCCCTGCATCCGCACAAAAATATATATCCCTTATATTATCGTCAGAATCTCATGTTTTCTAAAGAAAAGGCGCCGCTGCAATTTGTTCATGCAGCAGCACCTTGGCTGATTCAGATCTTCATTTCACGGTGTCCTTACTTATCCCACTGTGTCACGTTGAACTTCGGTTCGGTTGTTGGAACGGGCGCGGGGCGGTCTTCAGCAGTCTGCTCCGCCTCCTCACTGGTTTGCGTGGAGTCGTCAATCACGACATCGACGGGAATGGGGAGCGGCTTGCCCGTATCATCCGGCTCGTCGTCCTTCTTATCCTTGTCGCTGATGACCCCCTTGGTCATGAGTTCCTCGAGCTCGCTTGCGTTGAGCGTCTCGCGCTCGAGGAGGGCATTCGCGATGAGATCCAGCTTGTCGCGGTTCTCGCGGATGATCACACGGCATGCCTCATACGCCTCTTCGACGCAGCGGCGCACCTCGCGGTCGATCTCGCCTGCAATCTCCTCGGAGTAGTTGCGGTCGCGGTTGAAGTCCCGCCCGAGGAATACTTGATGATTCTCCTCGCCGTAGGCAATCGGACCAATCTTGTCGCTCATGCCGTACTGCATAATCATGCTGCGGATGATCTGCGTTGCATTCTGAATGTCGCTGGATGCCCCTGTACTAATCTCTCCAAGGACGATCTCCTCAGCAACACGGCCGCCGAGAGCGACCTTGATGCGGTCAAAGAGTTCGGAGCGCGTACGGTAGGAGCGGTCCTCCTTCGGCAGAGAGAGCATATATCCGCCCGCACGTCCGCGCGGGATGATCGTAACCTTGTGCACAGGATCGGCATGTTCGAGGAGGAGGCCGACGAGTGTATGCCCGCCCTCATGATATGCCGTGAGGCGCTTCTCCTCGTCCGTCATGACGTGAGATTTACGCTCCGGACCTGCGAGCACGCGCTCAATCGCCTCCTCCAGTTCCGCCATAAAGATCTGTTTCTTATTCCGGCGGGCTGCAAGGAGCGCAGCCTCGTTGACGAGATTGCTGAGATCTGCACCCGTAAAGCCGGGCGTTCGGCGTGCGAGCACGTCAAGATTGGCATCGTCCGCGATCGGCTTGCCCTTCGTATGTACCTTCAGGATCGCCTCGCGGCCGCGCACATCCGGCTTATCTACGACAATCTGTCGGTCGAAGCGGCCGGGGCGCAGCAGCGCTGGGTCGAGGACATCGGGACGGTTCGTCGCCGCGATGATGATGATGCCCTCGTTCGAAGCAAAGCCGTCCATCTCAACGAGCAGCTGGTTGAGTGTCTGCTCGCGCTCATCATGTCCGCCGCCGAGGCCAGCACCGCGCTGGCGGCCGACGGCGTCGATCTCGTCGATGAATACGATGCACGGTGCGGATTTCTTTGCCTGTTCAAAGAGATCACGCACACGCGAGGCACCGACGCCGACGAACATCTCGACAAAATCAGAGCCGCTGATCGTAAAGAACTGCACGCCCGCCTCGCCGGCAACCGCCTTTGCAAGGAGCGTCTTACCCGTGCCCGGAGGTCCAAAGAGGAGGACCCCCTTCGGAATGCGGGCGCCGAGTTCGTTGAATTTATCCGGCGTCTTGAGGAACTCGACAACTTCTTCGAGTTCCTGCTTCGCCTCATCCGCGCCTGCCACATCGGCGAACGTTACCTTCTTCTTGTCGCTCACCATAAGCCGCACGCGTGACTTGCCGAAGTTCATCATGCGCCCGCCGCCCATCTGCGACTGCTGCATGATGAAGAACCAGAAGCCGATGAGCAGAACAATCGGGATGAGCGAGGTGAGTATCGTCTGCCACCACGGCGGCTCCGGCGGGTTCTCCGCCGAGATGCTGACCCCCTTGTCCGTAAGGCGCGTATAGAGATCGTGGTCGCTGTTTGGCGCATCCGGAGCTATCGTCGTAAAGTCCGTACCGTCCGTCAATGTCCCGCGGATGTTGTTCTTGACAATAACGACTTTCTCCACCTCGCCTGCATTCACCTTGGCCGTAAAGTCGCTGTATCCGAGCGCCGTTGTCTGTGTCGCCTGATGATTGCCCGACATGTAGTCGGCAACCGTCCACACAACAAAGAACATAAGCGCATAAAACGCAAGATTTCTCAAAACTGATTGATTCAATGCTTACCTCCTCCGGGTTATTCGTAAACGGAACGTCTGAGCACCCCGATGTAGGGCAGGTTCCGATATTTCTCTGCGTAGTCAAGTCCATAGCCGACGAGGAACTCATCCGGGACCTCATGGCCAAGATAGTCAATCTCCACAGGCGCGACGCGGCGCGATGGCTTCGACAGAAATGCACAGATCTTAATGCTCTTCGGATGGCGTCCCATGAGCATATGTTTCAGATAGTGCATCGTCGTGCCCGAGTCTATGATGTCCTCCACGATGATGACATGCTGCCCCTCAATGGAGAAGTCCAGGTCCTTCAGAATCTTGACCTGTCCGCTGGACACCGCCGCATCGCCGTAGCTGGAGACAATCATAAAGTCAAAGGCGACGGGCCGGTCGATCGCACGCACCAAATCCGTAAAGAACACGGCGGCCCCCTTCAGGATGCCGACGCAGTAGACCGTTTCGGATGCATCGGCGTAATCCCGCGCAATCTGGGCGCCAAGCTCCTGCACACGCGTGCGGATCTCCTCCTCGGAAAAGGTAATGCGCTCAATGTCGCTGCTCATCATTTGGCTGTCGTCTCCTTCACATATTCAATGCTGATAATATCCCTGCTGGATTCTGTAACCGGCGCGAGCGTACTGCGCCGACCGCCTGCAATCCAGAAAATTTCACTGCTGTTCATACATGCGGCGAGGGGGATTTCATCGCGCCGTTCCCGCGGAACTTTGTCATCGATGAAGATGTCTTTGATTTTTTTCTGCCCGACCGAAAGGCGCATGCGGTCACCCGGGCGCCGTGTCCGAAGGACAATCGGCGGCAGCAGAGCACGGTCGGCATATACCGCATCCGCATCTGTCATTCTGCGCCGATCATCTGCCGTCATAGCAGTCAGCCGCCGGACACGAAATGCCGCACCCTGAAAATTTATTATACCATATTCCCAATCTAAAGGAAGTAAAATTTCTTCATCTTCCTCCCATGCAAAAATTCTTTTCTCTGCAGGAGGGCACAGCATGAGGACCCCATAGCGAAAAACACCTCGCCATCCGTGCGCCAGGCCGCACTCCGCACTGCCTGTCCGATCAAGGAGACCGCGCAAACGCTCCTCGTGGAGGAATGAGAAATCCTGCACTGCCCCTGTCGTCCGTGTCCAAAAGAGGCGCAATACCCGGCGCTGCAGCGCCGGATGCAGATCGCGCAGGACATCAGCACGGAGGCCGTCCGTAGATTCTGCGCGCAGGAGGGCCTCGTCTGCAAGGCCGGTGAGAAAATCATCCTCCTCGCCCGCAAGCACAGAAAGCCGCGTCAGCGCATCCCGAACAGCCGGATTGTAATCCCGGCGGAGCTGCGGCATCAGAATGTTTCGGATGCAGTTGCGCCGCGCATCCGGCAAATCATTGGTCGCGTCGTGCCGCGGGTTCAGGGCATGCTGCTCCGCATACGCCTCAATCTCTGCACGCGTGACGGACAGAAACGGCCGCAGGAGGACGCCGTCGTCCTCCCGCATGGCAGCAAGACCTGCAGGCCCCGTACCGCGCAGAATGCGCATCAGGACGGTTTCGGCAAGGTCATCTGCATGATGCGCCAATATGATGCGAGTACATTTCTGGTCCGCGCACACACGACGCAGGAAATCGTAGCGGCACTTCCGCGCAGCCGTCTCCATCGAGAGGCGGTATGCACGCGCGGAGGCGGGTACATCCCCCCTCTCAAGCACGAAAGGAATCTCCCGCGTTCCGCAGAATTCCTCCACAAAACGCGCGTCTGCACGCGATTCTTCCCCGCGGATGCCGTGTTCAAAATGGGCGCAGACAACCCGCGGACCGCCTGCGCTGCGCAGAGCCGCAAGCAGATTGAGCAGGACAATCGAGTCCGTTCCGCCCGAGCACGCCGCAAGAACGGTATACTCCGGCGCGAAAACATCATATCTGCGCAGGATATGTTCGACGTATTTCTGCAAGGCCATCTCCTGATATAAAAAGAGCACTCCGAATAGAGTGCTCTTTTTTTCCCTCATATGACGCGCTGCACCATCCATGCAGCCAGCGCGGTCACCTCTGCATCAGCACTTCCGTGTGTCAGCTGCGACGCGATCCTCGTCCGCCTCTCTTGGAGTCCGTCTTGCGGCGCAGATCGGTCAGCCGTTCATCGCTGTCCTTCAGGAAACGCGAAAGTTTATCCTCAAAGGAAGGAGATCCCATCTGCCGGCTGACAGCTGTTCGCCGCATATCGCGCGGCGGACGCGGCGGACGTGCAGGAGCTGCAGAAGGCTGTGCCGGCACAGCCGGCTTTTCCTGCAGAGCCTTGATCGACAGGCCGATTTTCCCGCGGTCATCGACTGTGAGCACCTTAACCTTGACCTGATCACGTTCCTTCAGGAAATCATGCACATCATTCACATAGACATCGGCAACCTCCGAGATGTGAATGAGCCCCGTCTTTCCCTCGGGGAGCTCGACAAAAGCGCCGAAATTGGTGATGCCCGTTACGACGCCCTCTACTACACTGCCAACTTCGATGGCCAATACAACTCTTCCCTTCAACTACAAAGCGACGGGGTTGCCCCCAGTTTTCATGACCCGTTCATTATACAGGTCTAAGATATCCTGTGTCAAGGAAGTACAGAGTTCTACCTCTGTAAAATATCAGTTTCCGCCCGCACGTTTTCCCGGTGCATAAGGAAGCTCACCTGCACCTGTCATCCCAAGCTCCTCGCGCGCCAGTTTCTCGATATAGGGAAGCTCGCCGAGGTGGTTTTTCTCAGCCTGCAGGCGATCATTCTCAGCCTGCGCTTCTGCAAGCCGCTCCGCCGCAATCCGCTGATCCTCGTGTACATGAGAGAGGTAGATGCCCTGCGACACGATCATCGAGCCGAAATAGCCCAGAATGATCAGCATGGCAATGACAAACCAGCGCGGTCTCCTAGAGCGTCTTCTCCGAGCCATCTGTGTCTCCTCTCTTCCTTGTAAGCATCTCCGTCAGGATCTCTGCCGCACGCTGTGCGGCGTCCTCGCGCGCGCATGCACGCGCTGCACGCTGCATTGCCGGCAGCCGATGTGTAAGAATTTCCTCGACCGCGGGGGCCATGCGTTCGCCGGGGTGCAGCCATACAGCGGCTCCGCGCCGCGTTGCATACACTGCGTTTTCGGTCTCCGGTCCCGGAATAGGGTCATGCAGGAGCAGCGGAAGACCCGCTGCAAACGCCTCACTAATGGTAAGCGCCCCCGGTTTTGTGATCAGAAGGTCCGCAGCACGCATCAGTACCGGCACATCGTTCGTATAACTCCAGACGTGAATGTTGTGCCGCGACGTATGCGCCGCACGCCGCGCGTGTTCGGCGAGAGCCTCATTATAGCCTGCAGCAACGAGAATGGAAAGGCGCGGCTGAACCATCTCGAGTGCATCCAGAGTCTGTTCGATATCTCCGAGGCCAAGCCCTCCGCCCATGAGGAGCAGAGTCGGCAGATCCTCCGTCAATCCTGCGCGCTCCTGTGCTTCTCGGCGTTGGAGCGGATCCCTCGGCGGTGCAATCGGAATCCCTGTTGCATGAACCGCACTGCGGGCAAAACCAAGCGCAGTCATCTGCTCTGCCATGGTATCCGTTGCGACAAGGTAGCTGTCCACCTGATGCGCGAGCCAGATCTCGTGCAGCGTGTAGTCCGTGAGAACTGCCGCCAGCTGAAATGTCTCGCCGTGCCGCATGCGCCAAAGTGCTGCTGCCCCCTCCGGGAAGGGATGTGTCGCCACGATAAGATCCGGCTGATAGGTGCGCACGATGCGTCCCATGGTACGCACCATCACCTGTGCAAATGCACCGCGCACAATCCCGCCGCTCGTCTTCTTTCCGGCAATACGAAAGAACACATCGTAAAGGTCGGGCACAAAGCGCAGCATCGTCAGATAGAGCCGCTTCATGAGATAGTGGACCGCACTGACTTCGCGCGTCATAAAGTCTACCACGTCAATTCGCATTCCGGCAGCGTTCGGATGCGCTGCAAGTGCTGTTCGTATCGCTTCGGCTGCCCGCGTGTGCCCGGAACCGATGGAGGCGGTCAAAATGAGAATACGGGCCGATTCCATTCGCCACCTCCTGATTCAAACATGATTATTGTATCACAATTTTCGGCGCCGGACAAAATATTTTTACAAACATCAGGCAGTCAGGCCTCCGTCGACCGTATACACACTCCCCGTCACCCAGGACGCTGCCGGAGAGGCAAGAAAAACAATCACAGCCGCCGCTTCCTCCGGCGTACCGATCCGCCCCATCGGATAGACCGCCGACATCTCCTCCAGCTGCTCTGCACGCGGCAGATACGGCGAGAACTGCCGCTCCGTCAGAGGGGTCAAAACATCGGCAGGTGCAACGGCATTCACGCGCACCCCCTCACTGGCCGTCTCAAGGGCAAGCGCGCGTGTAAAGGCGATAACCGCCCCCTTTGCAGCTGCATATGCTGCACAGAAATAATTTCCATGCAGAGCGGCATCCGAGGCGACATTGACAATATTTCCGCCGGCCTTCCGCAGATGCGGCAGCACAGCCTGCGTCAGATGGATTGTCCCTTTGACATTCGTGCCGAGCAGCGCATCAAGCGCCTCCTCGGAGAGGTCGTCAAGGGCCCCCTCGGCATAGATGCCCGCGGAGTTCACGAGAATATCAACCGAACCATATGCGCTCATGCATTCTTTCGCAGCACGCCGACAGTCTGAGCGGCTGCACACGTCGCCGGAAACAAATGCGGCGCGCTCCCCCGCTGCAAGTTCTGCCAGCGCATCGCTCCCGCGGTGCGTATCCCGCCCCATGAGCATCACGCGCGCTCCTCCGGCAAGAAAAATTCGTGCGGCAGCAAGACCGATGCCGGAGGTCCCGCCTGAAATCAAGACCGATTTTCCGATAAATGCATCCGCTGCAAAAATTGTCTTATCCATGTTCATCCGCAACAAAATAAAAACTGGGCTCCCCTTGGGGAACCCAGCCGTCGTAAACTTAGTTCACAGAATCCTTCAGAGCCTTGCCAGCCTTGAACACAGGGTTCTTCGAAGCCGGGATGTTGATCTCCTTGCCCGTCTGCGGATTGCGGCCCTTGCGTGCCTTGCGCGCCTTCACCTCAAATGTGCCGAAGCCGATGAGCTGAACACGGTCGCCCTCGGAAAGTGCGCCCTTGACTGTCTCAAAAACGGCATTGACCGCCTTCTCTGCGTCCTTCTTCGTCAGACCTGCCTGCTCTGCTACGTTTGCGACCAATTCCTGCTTGTTCAAAGTAGCATCCTCCTTTAAGATATTTTCCATTTTCCTAGCGACCACCCGGGTCGCGCTGTCATGAGAGAATTTAACAGAATTACTCCGAAAAATCAAGGGGAAAAATAAAAAAAAACGATTTTTTCCCAAAAATAGTGTATTTTTTTACCGATTTTCCCAAAAAGAGGGGGTATAAGGGACAAAAAGTGTCGTCAAATGATCGATGTCTTCCTGCCAATCGAGTTCAAAAAGAGGAATCCTTCGGACACATTCATCCGGAAGTGCAAGATGGTGAAGATAGATGACCTCCTGTGTATCCGGAAAATGTTCCATCAGAAGAATTTTCAAATCCGAGGCAAGCTCGCGTGAATAGAGCTGTGTGATGATCATATCCTGCGCAGGCAGCGCGGCAATGGCATCCTCATCCAGCGCATCGACAATGGAGAGCCCTTGTACCGGATCGATACCGAGTGCAGCAAAAAGAGGTTCCAGGAAGCTCATGCCGGGCAGGATCTCTAGAAGAGGGCCTCCCTCTGCCGTCTTTTCACGCAGGAGCTGCACCGTACGCTCGGCAACTAAGGGACTGCCCGGCACGAGATAGAGGATATCCGCCTCTCCTGCCCGTGCAATCAGATCATCCGTAATCCGCTCATAGAGCTCATCGAAATCCTCGGCATCCTCGTAAAAAGCGTCATAGGTCTCATAGGAAATTCCTGCTGCATCCAGTGCATCCGCTGTCGGGTGGATGCGCGTCCGCAGAAGAATCTGTTCTGCCCGCTCAATGCGCGCCCATGTCTCACGCGTAATAAGCCCTGCATCACCCGGGCCAAGGCCTGCTGCCGTTAATTTGTATTCTGCCATTTCCTCACTCCCCTCCTGCCATCTGCACAATCTCAAGTGCTGTATCCAAAATATCCTTGTACTCCTTCGGCTGAAGGCGTATCCGGTAACCGTCCCCCTCAGGCAGCGGTCCGACACGCCGCCCAAAAGCACGATCGAGGCGCATGAGGGCAGGCAGCGGCAGTTTTTCTCCCTCCGGCAGGGCAAGGTCGAATACCTCTCCCTTCACCGCAATACTGCGCGCACCAAATGCACGGGCATAATTCTTGATGCGTGCAATATCGAGCAAGGCAAGCACGGGTGCCGTCGGTTCGCCGAAGCGGTCGATCAGCTCGTCCAGCAGACTGTCCAGATCATCATTCGTACGAACAGCGGCGATCTTTTGATAGATCTCAATCTTGTGCATCGCATCCCCGATATAACCGCCGTCCAGATAGGCCTCCACAGGCAGATCGATGACCGTCTCCACGGGAGGAGCAGCAGGCTTCTCCCCCCTCTTTCGCGCCACAGCATCTTCAAGCAGTTTAACATACATCTCAAAGCCGACACCCGCAATATGTCCATGCTGCTGCGCGCCGAGAAGGCTCCCCGCACCGCGGATCTCGAGATCCCGCATGGCAATCTTAAATCCAGAGCCAAGCTGGGCGAACTCCTTCATGGCCTGCAGACGTTTTTCCGCCGTCTCACTGAGAACCTTGTCACGCCGATAGGTGAAGTACGCAAACGCCATCTTTGCCGAACGTCCGACGCGTCCGCGCATCTGATACAGCTGCGAGAGGCCGAACCGGTCGGCATCGTAGATGATGATTGTATTCGCATTGGCAACGTCGATCCCATTCTCGACGATGCTCGTTGCCAGCAGGATGTCATAGTGCCCTTCATAGAAGTCCATCATGACCTGCTCCAGTATATCCTCATTCATCTGTCCGTGCGCCGAAGCGATACGCGCCTTCGGAACGAGCTGCCGGAGATGCTCGCGCATGCGGTCAATGCTCTCCACACGATTATAGATAAAGTAGACCTGCCCTCTGCGCGAGAGCTCGCGCTCGATCGCCCCGCGGATCACCGCATCACTGCTCTCGACCACGTAGGACTGCACAGGCAGACGGTCAGCGGGCGGTGTCTCGATGATGCTCATGTCGCGTGCCCCCGCAAGCGACATATGCAGCGTGCGCGGGATGGGGGTTGCCGAGAGGGTCAGGACATCGACGCCTGCTGCGAACTCCTTGATTTTCTCCTTCTGCGTGACGCCGAACCGCTGCTCCTCGTCCACGATCAAAAGGCCGAGGTTCTGAAAGCGCACGCGCTTCCGATTCAGAATCGCATGTGTACCGATCAGGATATCCACACGTCCGCGTGCTACATCGCGCAGGGTCGCCGCCTGCTCGCGCAGCGTCCGGAAACGGCAGACCACATCCACCTTCGGCGCAAAGTCCGCAAAGCGCGCAGTAAATGTCTGATAGTGCTGCTGCGCAAGAACCGTCGTCGGCACGAGCACTGCAACCTGAAATCCGTCCATCGCAGCCTTGAACGCGGCTCGTACAGCGACCTCCGTCTTGCCGAAGCCCACGTCACCGCAGAGCAGGCGGTCCATCGGCTTCTCGCTCTCCATATCCTGTTTGATCTCGGCCGCAGCGCGCAGCTGATCCTCCGTCTCCTCGTAGGGAAACGCCTCCTCAAACTCCCGCTGCATGGCATCATCCGGCGTAAATGCATGCCCCTTCGCAAGCTGCCGCTCCGCATAGAGTTCAATCAGCTTGTCGGCAATGTCCTCTACGGATTTCTGCGCCTTTGCACGCGCACGCACCCAGTCTGCTGTCCCCATGCGGTGCAGACGCGGTACAGTCCCCTCCGAGCCGATGTATTTCTGCAAAAGGCCGACCTGATCCGTCGGCACAAACAGCTTGTCGTCTCCGCCGTATTGGATATGAAGATAGTCGCGGTGCACCCCCGCAACCTCCAGTGTCTCGACACCGAGATATTTCCCGATGCCATGAGACACGTGGACAACGTAATCGCCGGGTGCGATCTCGCGAAAGTGACGGATACGTTCGCCTGCGGATGCCGTGCGGCGCAGCTTTGCCTTGCGGCGTCCGAAAATATCCTGCTCCGTGAGAACCGCAATGCGGGCTGCGCTCAGCTCAAATCCCGCACGCAGGCCTCCTGCAGCAACGACAACAGCATCCTCCGCAGCCTCATTGCCGCCGCGGGAGATGACGGCGGGGATTTTCCACCCCGTGAACATTTCACGCATGTGCACCGCACGGTCAGCACCGCCTGCGAACACAAGCACCCGGATCCCGTCTGCAAGATAACGGCGCAGCTCGTTCTCCAGCAGTGCAAACTGCCGCTGGAATCCCGTCATCGGCACCATCTGAAAGCCGATCAGGGCGGCGGGCGCACATGAGGGAACAGTGCGGCTCATCAGAGAGGCGAAGATCTCATGCCCCTCTGCCCCTGCCGCAACGAGCTCCTCCCAAAGGAAGCTGCGTGCGGCCCGCACAGCATCCTCCTGTACGGCATCCTGAAGGGCCGACACAAGGCGTGACGGCTCATCAAACACGGTCACGCCGTCTGTGCCGAGATACGTCAAAAAGCACGCCTCCCCCTCATCGTCCGCTGCACGCAGCGGCATGACAGAAGCCGTGCCGATATTTTTGATGGAACGCTTGGTCAGAACATCGTATTCGCGCATGGAGTCGATCTCCGTGTCGAAAAACTCAACACGGAGGGGCGAGAGCGCATTGATCGGAAAGATATCGACAATCCCGCCGCGCACACTGAACTGCCCAACATGCTCGACCTCCGCCGCATGCTCATAGCCCAGCGCATTCAGGCGCTCCATCAGGCGTTCACGCGGGAGTTCCATACCGAGGCTGAGCGTGAGGGATGCACGCGCAAACTCTGCGGTGCTCAGCCCCCTCTGTGCCGCTGCAGCAATGTCCGCAAGCACGATGATCGGCTCACGGCGCAGGAGGCGTGCGAGGATATTCATGCGCTGCGCCGACCGCTCCAGCCCCTTTGCGGCCCCGGGCGCAGCAAAATCTATGTGGTCCAGCTCCGGCAATTCGTAGATGTCAGCTTCCGGCAAAAGCGCGGCCAGGTCCTCCTGCCACCCGTGCAATGCTTCGCGCCCGCTCGTAATGACGGCGAGCGGGCGCGGAGCAGCATCGTAGGCAGCAGCAACGGCAGCATGCTTCATAGAGCCGGCAAATCCGTGTGCGAGAATTTGCCGGGGGGCCTCCCCCAGCGCTTTCAAAAGCTGACACACAGCGCTATCAGTGCGCAGTATGGAAAAAAGGGCGTTCATTTGGGAGCAGCAGCCAGGGCCGCACGTACAAAACCAGCAAAAAGCGGATGCGGATGATTCGGACGCGACTTCAGTTCCGGATGAAACTGCGACGCGACAAACCACGGATGATCCGCGATCTCAACAACCTCTACGAGGCGGTTGTCCGGGCTCGTCCCGGCGATCACCAACCCCTTTTCCTCGAGCTGAGACCGATAGCTGTTGTTGAACTCAAAACGGTGGCGGTGGCGCTCACTGATCTCAGACGCATCATATTCCGCACGCGACACCGAAGATTCCGCGAGTGTACAGGGATATGCACCGAGCCGCATTGTGCCGCCCTTTTCCTCTACATCCTGCTGATCCTCCATCAGTGCGATGACAGGATGCGGCGTCTCCGGAACAAACTCTGTGCTGTGTGCGCCGGTGAGGCCCGCTGCATTGCGCGCAAACTCGATGACGGCACACTGCATGCCGAGACAGAGCCCCAAAAAGGGAATTTTATTCTCGCGTGCGTACTGTATCGCACGGATTTTGCCCTCAACACCGCGGTCACCGAATCCGCCCGGCACGAGAATGCCCCGACAGCCGGCAAACAGCTCATCGAGATCTGTCTCCGGATCCTCAAGCTCCTCTGCATTGATCCAGGTAATCTTCACCTGCGCATCATTTTCGATGCCGCCGTGATGGAGCGCCTCCGTGACCGACATGTAGGCATCCGGCAGTGCGACATACTTGCCGACGACGGCAACCTTTACCTTCTTTGCAGGATGATTGATCTTAAAGACCATCTTCTCCCACGTCTCCATATTGGAGGGATCGAAGTCCATATCCATCTTCTCGAGCACAATGCGGTCCAGCCCCTCCTGCTGCATCATCAGGGGGACCTCATAGATCGTCGACGCCGTACGGTTCTCAATGACGGCGTCCGCATCCACATCGCAGAAAAGTGCAATCTTCTCCTTCATATCACGCGGAATCGGCAGCTCCGTCCGGCATACGAGGATATCCGGCTGAATGCCGATGGCACGCAGCTCCTTGACGCTGTGCTGGGTCGGCTTCGTCTTGAGCTCCCCCGCCGCGCTGATGTAGGGCAGCAGTGTCACATGGATGTAGAGCACATCGTTCTTTCCGACTTCCTTCTTGACCTGGCGGATCGCCTCGAGGAACGGCAGACTCTCAATGTCGCCGACCGTGCCTCCGATCTCCGTGATCACAACGTCGGCATTGTCCGCCTTTGCGACATCATAGACACGCTGCTTGATCTCATTCGTAACATGTGGGATGACCTGCACCGTCGAGCCGAGATAGTCGCCGTGGCGCTCCTTGTTCAGCACGGAGGAATAGACCTTTCCCGTCGTGATGTTCGAACGCTTCGTCAGATTGATATCGATGAAGCGCTCATAATGCCCGAGGTCAAGATCGGTCTCCGCACCGTCGTCAGTAACAAACACCTCGCCGTGCTGGTAGGGGCTCATCGTCCCCGGATCAATGTTGATGTAGGGATCAAATTTCTGAATTGTGACCTTGAGCCCCCGATTCTTGAGCAGGCGGCCGAGCGATGCCGCCGTGATGCCCTTGCCGAGAGATGAAACAACGCCGCCCGTGACGAAAATATACTTTGCCATGCCGTTCCTCCGCTAGACTTCGATCAGTTCTGAATGCTCTCGAGCTTCTTCTTTCGCGCTGTCTCTTTGGTGATTCCGGTCTTTGCCGCCGCCGAAGAAGAACGCGATGAGGATCGCTTCACCTCGGGCGGAACCCATTCGGTCAGGCCCCACTTGCTCTCGCCCTCGTAGTGAAAGCGGCTGTCCATGTTCACCATCGTGTAGATTTCGGAAATAGCCATTGCAAGCGACTGTACCGGCTTATGTTTTGCCTCAATCACCTCAAGGATCAGTTCCTTATAATGAAGCGGTGTTTTTTTCTCCGCCAGGATATGATAGGCAACATCAACCTCAGACATATGTTCAAAATCCATGAATAGGCTCCTTTCCGATGAAACGGCTACATTTTCTCCGGCGCCGACACGCCGAGCACACTAAGACTGTGACGGATCACACGCCCCGCTGCCAGCACAAGCGCCAGACGCGCAGATGCAAGCGGCGGCTCCTGGCCGACAATGCGGCATTTATTGTAAAACGAGTGGAACGCGCCTGCCAATTCGTGACTGTAGCGCGCAATGCGCTGCGGGGCAAAATCCGCCGCCGCCCGCGCAATTTCCTCCGGATAGGAAGCAATCTTCTTGATGAGCGCGATCTCCGTCTCATCCGTCAGGAGTTCCAGCTCCTCCCCATCCTTTACCGCAATTCCGGCTTCATCCGCCTGCCGGAAGATGCTCGCAATGCGTGCATGCGCATACTGGATATAGTAGACCGGATTCTCGTTGGACTTCCTCTTCGCGAGGTCAAGATCAAAGTCGAGCTGGCTGTCGAGCGAACGCATGAGGAAGAAATAGCGCGCCGCATCAACGCCGACCTCCTCCATCAGCTCACGCAGCGTAACCGTCTCCCCGGTACGTTTGCTCAGCTTCACAAGTTCTCCGTCGCGGTAAAGGCTCACCATCTGCAGGAGGAGCACCGTCAGCTGCGTCGGATCGTGTCCGAGTGCCGCCATTGATGCCTTGACCCGGGCTACATAGCCGTGATGATCGGCGCCCCAGATATTGATCATACGCCCGTACCCACGTGCATACTTATCATCATGATAGGCGATGTCCGCTGCAAGATACGTCGGTACTCCGTTGTCGCGGAAAATCACACGGTCCTTATCATCCCCATAATCCGTCGAACGGAGCCATACAGCGCCGTCCTTCTCATATGCCGAACCGCGCTCAAGCAGGACATCGACCACGCGGCGCACGGCCTCCGGATGAAGCGTGCGCTCGCTGAACCAGCGATCAAACGTCACGCCGAAGTCCGCAAGGTCCTCCTCGAGCGCCGCGAGTTTCTCTCGATAGGCAAGGTCCTGGAAGATCTGCAGGCGCTCTTCCTCCGAGAGCAGAAGATACTTGTCTCCATCACGATCAATAATGCGCTGTGCCGTGTCCACAATATCCGCACCATGATACCCGTTCTCTGGGAATACCGCCGGCTTTCCGAGGAGCTCCAGATAGCGTGCATTCACAGACACAGCGAGGAGATTCATCTGGTTGCCCGCATCATTGACGTAGTACTCACTGTCCACCGCATAGCCCGCTGTGCGCAGCAGCGTTACGAGCGCCGAACCGACAGCAGCCCCGCGTCCATGCCCGACATGCAGCGGCCCCGTCGGATTCGCACTGACATATTCCACCTGAACCCGCGGCGCATCCTGCGGCGGCAGCTGTCCATAGTTCTCTCCGGCCGAAAGGACGGCACGCAGGGTATCGGCGATCACCGACTTCTTCAGATAAAGATTGAGGAAGCCGGGACCGGCAACCTCCGCATGATCGAGCCAATCCCCTGTGAGATGCTCTTTGATTGCCGCTGCAATCTTCTGCGGGGGCTGACGAAAGACACGCGCCGACTGCATGGCGAAATTCGTTGCAAAGTCTCCAAGCTCCTTGTCGGGCGGCTCCTCAAGAAATACGGGAGGCAGTGCGCCGCCCTCCGGCAGCTGGCCCGCAGCCACAGCCGCCTCCACGGCATGTATGAGTGCCTGCTCGATCTGCTGTTTGATGTCCAACTTGATTTGATCTCCTTTACATTGGCTCGATTCGTATTTCCAGTGTATTATCGCTCTGCCGCACGCCGTCCACATAGAGCGTGTAAAAGATATAGACTTCCTCCGCTCCATCCGGGAACGCACGCACCCGCAGGCGCCGCGTAACCGTTGTAAGAGGAAGCGTACCATACGGTGTGCGGTAGCTGCTTGCGCGTTCCTCTCCCGACGCAAAACGCTGTCTATGGCGTACAACGCCGCTCCTCTGAAGCATCACGCCGGAGGGCGCGATGCGCAGAACGGTCGGGATCGTTTCTCCCTCGATGAGATCCGTATCATCATAGCTTACATAACGGCTCTCTCCACGCAAAAAACGCCGTCCTTTGACAGACAGCGCTATGCGGCTCTCCTCGCCCGCAGCATCCACTTGTCTCCCCTCGAGAGAAACGCGCACCTGCTCCGCACCCTTCATCGAATCATCCTTCCGATAAAAAGTGTCCTGCTGTACCTCAATTTTGATCGACGGCAATATCCAGCTCTACAAGCTTGCCGCTCAGGTCCATCTCCACAACAAGATACTGTCCGTCGCTGATTTTTAGATCAAAATTGCTGCCGACCGTCAGCGACGGCGTCGATATATCGACATCAAGGCCAAGCCCCGTAATATTGGTCGCCGTATTTGCTGTCAGCATATTGCTGAGTTCCGAGATCGCGCTCTGTGCCATCTCATCGAAAGATTCGACCGGCATTCCCATCATCATGGTCGAGGCGATGAATTTTGCTGTATCCTCGCTCATATTGTAGACGACATTGCCGCGGATCTGCTTGGTAAATCCTACGAGGACCGATACCCCGAGACTCTTGGCCCGGTTTGATGCAGCATAGAGCTTCGTCTGTGTCGGCTCGGGGAACCCCAGCATCGGCATCACTGTTGTAAAGGCATCCACAAAAGGGTTGATCAG